>JAXKWB010000013.1:0-14172 GCA_036172385.1 Halanaerobiales bacterium
ATGAAAAAAACACTTAAAGATATGGACTTTAAAGGCAAGAAAGTCTTAGTAAGAGTTGATTTTAATGTCCCTCTTAAAGATGGAGTTGTTGGTGATAAAACAAGAATTAGAGCTGCTCTGCCAACAATTGAATACTTAATCAAAGAAGATGCAAAAGTGCTTCTGATTTCTCACCTTGGTCGCCCGGGGGGAGAAGCTAAAGATGATTTAAGAATGGATCCAGTTGCTAAAGCACTGGCTAATTTATTAAACAAAGAAGTTAAAAAAGCTGATGAGTGTATCGGCGACGAAGTTAAAAAAGCTGCTGACAGCTTAGAAAATGGAGAGGTAATGTTACTAGAAAACAGCCGTTTCCATGCCGGCGAAAAAGCAAATGATCCAGAATTTGCAAAAGAATTAGCATCACTTGCTGCTCTTTATGTTAATGATGCTTTTGGTGCTGCTCACAGAGCTCATGCAACAACAGTTGGTGTAACAGATTATTTGCCAGCCGCTGCAGGTTTCTTAATGCAGAGAGAGTTAAATGCACTTGGTGAAGTAATGGAAAATCCAGCCAGTCCTTTTGTGGCAATTATGGGTGGAGCCAAGGTTTCTGATAAAATTGATGTAATTAAAAACTTAATCACAAAAGTAGATAAATTAATCGTTGCCGGTGGTATTGCAAATACCTTCCTGCTGGCAAAAGGTTATGAAGTCGGGGATTCTCTTGTAGAAGCTGATAAGGTTGATCTGGCTAAAGAATTAATGGAAGAAGCAGAAGCAAAGGGAGTAGAGATTGTACTTCCAATTGATGTTGTAATTGCTGATGATTTTTCCAATGATGCAAATACAAAAACAGTTTCTGTTGAAGAAGTTCCTGCAGGCTGGCAGATTTTAGACTGCGGCGGCCCTCAGAGCCTGGAAAAATATAAGGAAATTATAAAAAATGCTAAAACGGTTATCTGGAATGGCCCATTAGGAGTCTTCGAAATGGAGAAATTTGCTAAAGGAACTGTTGAATTAGCTAAGGCTTTAGCTGAATCAGATGCTCATTCTGTAATTGGTGGTGGAGATTCTGCTGCTGCAATTAACGAAGCTGGTGTAGCTGATAAGATGAGTCATATTTCTACCGGTGGTGGAGCTTCTCTGATGTTTTTTGAAGGCAAAGAACTTCCCGGTGTAGCTGCACTTGACGATGTTGAATAAGTTTAAATTAGAGAACTGTTTAAATTGTTTAATTTATATTGAATAAATTCGAATCTAAATTTTTGCTGTTCAGGCAAAATTTGAGGAGGAATATTAATGCGTAAACCATTTATCTGTGGAAACTGGAAAATGAATAAAAATGTTAAAGAAGCAGAAGCAATGATTACTGCTTTGAAACCTAAAGTTGCAAATGTAGATAATGTCGAAATGGGTATCTGTCCAACAGCTCTCTGTTTAACAACAGTTAAAGAGGCTGCTCAGGGTAGTGACCTTGTTACCGGTGCTGAAAATATTTACTGGAAAGATTCCGGTGCTTATACCGGCGAAATTTCTGCTAAGATGCTGGCTGATAGTGGTATAGAATATACTATTGTGGGTCATTCAGAAAGAAGAGAAATTTTTGGTGAGAGTGATTATGAGGTAAATAAGAAAGTTTTATCTGCCCTGGAACAGGGTGTGAAGCCAATTGTCTGTGTTGGAGAAACTTTAGAAGAAAGAAAAGCTGACCAGATAGAAGCAAAAGTTAACTTTCAGGTTGATTCTGCTCTGGCAGGACTAAACGAAGAAGAAGCTGCAGATGTAGTAATTGCCTATGAACCTATCTGGGCAATTGGTACAGGTGAGACTGCATCTGCTGAAGAAGCTAATCGGGTAATTGGAATTATTAGAGATAATATTAGAAAAGAATATCCTGAAGCTGCTGATAAAATTAGAATTCAGTATGGTGGTAGTGTTAAGCCCCATAATGTAGAAGAAATTATGGCTCAACCAGAAATAGATGGTGCTTTAGTTGGTGGAGCCAGCTTAGAAGCAGGCTCTTTTTCTGAAATTATTTTAAAAACTGCCGAGATCTATAAGTAAATAAGTAAGTCTATAAGGAGGATTATTATGGCAAGACCTAAACCACTGGCCCTGATTATTGCAGATGGGCTGGGAATAAATGAAAATGCAGAAGGAAATGCTGTCTATCAGGCAGATACTCCTTTTCTGGACAAATTAAATAAAGAATATCCACATTCAATTTTGAAACCTTCAGGTGAGGCTGTTGGTCTCCCGGAAGGTCAGATGGGTAACTCTGAGGTTGGACACTTAAATATCGGTGCTGGCCGCATAGTTTATCAGGATTTTACAAGAATTAATAAAGCTGTTGAAGAAAAACATCTGCTGGACAATGAGGCACTTAAAAAAGCAGTGGACCATGCTAAAGAAAATGATGGGGCTCTGCACTTAATCGGACTTCTATCTGATGGTGGGGTCCACAGTCATATTAAACATCTTTTTGGTTTAATCGAGATGGCTGATCGAGCTGGCCTGGAAAAAGTATATATCCATCCAATCTTAGATGGTAGAGATACTCCACCTACCAGCGGGACAGGTTATTTAAAAGAACTGCAGGACGAGCTGGATAGAGTTGGTACCGGCAGGATTGCAACTGTCAGCGGCCGTTATTACACAATGGATCGTGATAACCGCTGGGAAAGAACTAAGAAATCATATGATATGTTAGTTCTGGGAGAAGGAAATAAAGCAGAAGATGCTGTCAAAGCTGTAGAAGCTTCTTATGAAGAAGATGTGGAAGACGAATTTGTTGTACCCACAGTGATCACCGAAAATGGAGAACCTGTAGGTCCAATGAATGATCATGATTCCGTAATTTTCTTCAACTTCAGAGCTGATAGAGCCCGTCAGATCACTAAGGCCTTAACTATTGATGGTTTTGAGGGCTTTGAGCGGGAACCAGAACATCCTGAAGATTTATACTATGTCACAATGACAGAGTATGATGAAGAATTCGATTTACCTGTGGCTTTTGAGCCGGTAGAAATTGAAGATGGACTGGGAGATGTACTAAGCCGTGAAGGTTTAAAACAGCTTCGAATTGCTGAAACAGAAAAATATGCTCATGTAACTTTCTTCTTTAATGGAGGAGTTGAAGAACCCAATGAGGGTGAAGATAGAATTTTAATCCCTTCCCCTCAGGTTGCAACTTATGATCTGCAGCCGGAAATGAGCGCTTATGAGGTAACTGATAAGCTTTTAGAAAAAATTGAGGCAGAAGAATATGATGTGATTATCTTAAACTATGCCAATATAGATATGGTTGGACATACAGGTTTTATGGATGCAGCTATTGAAGCTGTAGAAACTGTTGATGAATGTCTTTCTAAAATTGTTCCAGCTATTTTAGATAAAGGCGGTCAGGCTTTGATTACATCTGATCACGGTAATGGAGAAAAGATGAAAGAAGAAAAAGATGGTTCTCCCTTTACAGCTCATACAGCCAATATTGTTCCCCTCTATTATGTAGGTGGACCTGAGAGTAAAGCGATTGCTTCTGGCAAACTGGCTGATTTGGCTCCTACAATGCTAGAAATACTGGGAATTAAACAGCCGGAAAAAATGACAGGCGAATCACTGCTGATAGATATAGAAAAAGAAAAGAAAAATCGGTAAAAATTAATTAATAAGCAGAGACAGTTTCTGCTGTCTCTGTCTAAACATAACTTAAAAATAGATTCACTGTAAAATTATAAGGAGGTAAATTAATGATGTTAAGTACAACAATTGTAGAAGTATATGCTCGCGAAATTTTAGATTCACGTGGTAACCCAACTGTAGAGGTAGAGGTAGTATTGGAAGATGGTACCTTTGGTAGAGCAGCAGTTCCATCTGGAGCTTCGACTGGAGAATACGAAGCTGTAGAATTAAGAGATGGTGGCGACCGCTACCTGGGTAAAGGTGTTTTAGATGCAATTGAAAACGTAAATGAAGTTATTGCACCTGAATTATTAGGTCTTGATGTCAGAGATCAGGTTGACATTGATAATTTAATGCGCGAATTAGATGGAACTGAGAACAAGGGTAAATTAGGTGCCAATGCTATTTTAGGTGTTTCAATGGCAGTTGCTAAAGCAGCAGCTAATGCCACCGGAACTGAACTCTACAATTATATTGGCGGCATGAATGCTAAAACTCTTCCAGTACCAATGATGAATATTTTAAATGGTGGAGAACACGCTGATAATAATGTAGACTTACAGGAATTTATGATTATGCCTGTTGGTGCTGTAAGCTTCCGTGAAGCTCTGCAGATGGGTGCAGAAGTATATCATAACTTAAAGAAAGTACTGCAGGAAAAAAATCTGGGTACAGGTGTTGGTGATGAAGGTGGATTTGCACCTGATTTAGGCTCCAACGAAGAAGCACTACAGGTAATTGTAGAAGCTATTGAAGCTGCAGGTTATGAAGCTGGTGAAGATTTCTATCTTGCTATTGATGCAGCAGCATCTGAAATTTATAAAGATGGTAAGTATGACCTGGCTGGAGAAGGTGTAAAAAAGACTTCTGCAGAAATGGTAGATTTCTATGCAGAGTTAATTGATAAGTATCCAATTATCTCACTTGAAGATGGTCTTGACGAAGATGACTGGGAAGGTTGGGCTCAGTTAACAGAACGTTTAGGTGATCGTCTGCAGATCGTTGGAGATGACCTCTTTGTTACTAATGTAGAAAGATTAAGCAGAGGTATTGAGGAAGATTCTGCTAACTCAATCTTAATTAAGGTTAATCAGATTGGTTCCTTAACTGAGACTTTAGATACTATTAAGATGGCGACAAGAGCAGGCTTTACTTCTGTAGTATCACACCGTTCAGGTGAAACAGAAGATGTAACAATTGCTGATCTTGTTGTAGCAATGAATACCGGCCAGATTAAAACTGGTGCTCCTGCACGTTCCGAAAGAGTTGCTAAGTATAACCAGCTTTTAAGAATCGAAGAAAGCCTGGGAGAAGCAGCTCAGTATGCAGGTAAAGAAGCATTCTTTAACCTTAAGTAAAATTATTTAAATATAAAAGACAGTAACTGTAACTAGGGGACTGGGTAGAGTTTATTCTCTGCCTGGTCTTTTATAGTCTTGGATCTGGAAACTGTTTTTCAGGCTTTTAAAAAGTCTTTTTATCTTCTAAGTTATTGTTTTTTCGTCCATAATATGTTAAAATTAAAGTTGTGTTGAAATATGGATATCTAGTATTATTTTACTTAACTTACTGGAGGTGAGATTTAGATGTTTATACTTAAGATTTTACATTTTATTATAGCGATTGCAGTAATTGTTGGAGTTTTACTTCAGTCTGGTAAAAGTGCCGGTCTATCTGGGGCAATTGACGGTGGCGCCACAACTTTTTTTGGTAAATCAGGAAAGAAGATGGAAGATAAAATTAGTAAGGCAACAACTGTTGCAGCTGTATTATTTATGATTAACTCTCTAATTTTAGCTATATTTTAAGTAGTTAAATTTTGTTTCATAATTAAGTAAGAGTGGTTAATTATAAAAGAGGAGATTAAGTATTTTAATTAAAGTCATCTAATATTAATTTAGGGAAAATTTTGAAGTTTTGAATACAGTAAATACCAGATAAGATGCTATATAATTAGCAGATAAAAAGAAAATATTACTTAATAAGGAGGTTGGTGCATGAATTTTTATACACCTTTAGCAGGAATAATTGCCTTAATTTTTGCCTTTATTCTTGCCGGAAAAGTTAAAAAAGAAAGTACAGGAACCGAGAGAATGGCCGAGTTATCAGATGCAATCAATGAGGGGGCAATGGCATTTTTAGGTCGTGAGTATAAAATGCTTTCAGTATTTGTTGCTGTTGTAGCTGTAATAATGGCTGCTGTACCCAGTCTGGGCTGGCAGTATGCTGTATCATTTATTTTAGGTGCGTTTTTCTCTGCTTTAGCTGGATTTATAGGAATGCAGATTGCTACTCAGTCAAATGCCAGAACAACTCATGCTGCCAGAACAGGCCTAAATGCGGCTCTAAAGGTTGCGTTCTCTGGTGGAACTGTAATGGGGATGTCTGTTGTAGGTTTAGGAACCTTAGGACTTGGAATTTTATATATGTTTTTTTCACACAATGTGGAATTTATTAGAGGTTTTGCTTTTGGAGCCAGTTCAATTGCTCTATTTGCCCGTGTTGGTGGTGGGATTTATACAAAAGCTGCTGATGTTGGTGCTGATTTAGTGGGTAAAGTAGAAGCTGGAATTCCAGAAGATGATCCCCGTAACCCTGCTGTTATTGCTGATAATGTTGGTGATAATGTTGGTGATGTGGCAGGAATGGGAGCAGATTTATTCGAATCATATGTTGGTTCAATTGTTGCTGCTATGACTTTAGGAGTCGCTTTGAGTGTAGATCATGTTTTACTGCCGATGTTAATTGCAGCTTTAGGAATTATTGCTGCTATTATTGGGACTCGTTTTGTCAAAGCAAAAGAAGGTGGAAATCCTGCCAAAGCTTTAGAAAGAGGAACTCTAACTGCTGCCGGAATTACAATTATTGGAGCTTACTTTTTAGTAACCAGTTTAACTGGAGAAATCGGTATTTTTGTAGCAATTATTGCCGGACTGGTTGCTGGAACCCTAATCGGTAGAATTACTGAATATTATACTTCTGAGCATTATGGGCCCGTTAAACATATTGCCCGCCAGTCGCAGACCGGTACCGCAACTAACATAATTAGTGGTTTATCTGTTGGTATGAGAAGTACAGCCCTGCCGATTTTAGTGATTGCAGCTGCTATTTATTTAGCTTATAGCTTTGCCGGTTTATATGGTATTGCAATGGCTGCAGTAGGGATGCTTTCTACAACAGGTATCACACTTTCAGTTGATGCTTATGGTCCTATTGCTGATAATGCCGGTGGAATTGCCGAAATGGCAGAGCTGGATTCGTCAGTTAGAGACATTACTGATAAATTAGACTCAGTTGGTAATACAACAGCTGCTATGGGTAAGGGTTTTGCAATTGGTTCAGCTGCTTTAACAGCTTTATCATTATTTGCAGCTTTCTCACAGGCAGTTGGCTTAGAGTCTATTTCGCTGACTAATCCGCAGGTTATTATTGGACTCTTCCTGGGAGCTATGCTTCCTTTCCTATTCTCTGCAATTACTATGGAGGCTGTAGGTAAAGCCGCAGGAGAAATGATCGAAGAGGTAAGAAGACAATTTAAAGAAATGCCAGGTATTATGGAAGGTACTCAAAAACCTGACCACAGAAAATGTGTTGATATCAGTACAACAGCTGCTCTAAAAGAAATGATTTTACCAGGTCTTTTAGCTGTAGTTGTGCCAGTAGTAGTTGGGCTCTGGGATGTACAGGCACTTGGTGGTCTTTTAGGTGGAGCTCTTTCTTCCGGTGTGCTCTTGGCAATTATGATGGCTAATGCTGGTGGAGCCTGGGATAATGCTAAAAAATATATTGAATCAGGGGCTTTTGGTGGTAAAGGAACAGATACCCATTCTGCTTCTGTTGTCGGTGATACAGTAGGAGATCCTTTTAAGGATACATCTGGTCCATCCTTAAATATCTTAATCAAATTGATGACTATTGTTTCACTTGTATTTGCTCCGTTATTCATGTAAAATTAATATAGTAGTAAAGGAATGATTACCCTCCTTGTAGTTAATACTGCTGGGAGGGTTTTTTGGTAGAAGGGTAGTGGTGATCTAATGCCGGAAGTTGATGATCAAATGTGTTTTGCCTGTGGGGAGGAAAATCCGATTTCGCTGGCCTTGAAATTTAAAAAAATTGCTAAAAATAGGGTTAAAGCAGAATTTATTCCCGGAGAAAATCATCAGGGCTATACTGGGATAATTCATGGTGGTTTAACAGCTACTTTACTGGATGAAGCAATGGCCTATGTAATTGGATTTAAGGGAATCAAGGCTTTTACTGCCGAGTTAAATATAAGGTACAGAAAGGCAATAGAGATTGGGGAAAAGTTAGAAATAATTGGAGAATATAAGAGCTCTAAAAAAAGTTCTATTGCAAATGTTCATTATGCTCAGGCAAAAGTTTTTGCTGAAGATGGTAATTTAAAGGCTCAAGCAGAAGCTAAGTTTATTGAGGCTGATAATTAATGTTTAGAATTAGGCAGTTTTATTTTTTAATAATAAAGATAGGAACATAATGGGGAGGAATTTTAATGCAGAGAGAAGAAGCTCTTAAACTGATGGAAGAAAATATCAAGCAGAAGAATTTACGCAAACACTGTCTGGCAGTGGAAGCTGTAATGGCTGAACTGGCTGATTATTTTGGTAAAGATGAGCAGAAATGGCGGCTTGCAGGTTTACTCCATGATATTGATTATGAGCAGACTGCAGATCAGCCGGAAAAGCACAGCCAGATTGGTGCCGATATGCTTGCAGAAATGGGAATGGAAGAGAAGATTGTTGATGCTGTTAGAGCTCATAATGGGATGCACGAGCTGCCAAGGGAAACCTTAATGGCTAAATCTTTATATGCAGCTGATCCTTTAACAGGTTTAATTGTTGCTTCAGCATTGATTCATCCTGAAAAAAAATTAAATTCACTGGACACAGAATTTGTTTTAAACCGTTATGGAGATAGTTCTTTTGCTAAAGGTGCAGATAGAGATGTGATTGCTTCCTGTAAGGAACTGGATTTGAAGTTAAAAGAGTTTGTTGGTCTTTCTTTAGGGGCTATGCAGAATATTTCTGACGATTTAGGACTTTAAAATTTAATTGTAAAAATAGAAAATTAATTGATCTAAATAGAATAGAAGTAAGTACAGAATCACCAAAGATTGGGGATGATTATTAATGAGTGCCAGAAGTGAATTATTAAAGAAATTAAGAGAAGATGTACACCGCCCACTCAGCAAAGAAGAAATTTTTGAAAAATTTGAGATAGATAAAAGTCAGCAGCAGATGTTTTCCGATCTCCTTGATGATTTGATCAAGACAGGTCAGATTTTCAAAAACTCTCAGGGTCTGTATGGAGTTCCGGAAAAATTTAATTTAATCGGGGGTAGAATTGAAAAAATAGCTTCCGGAAATGCTTTTTTAATTCCGGATGATCCCGAAAAAGAAGATGTTTATATTTCTTCTGCCAATATGAATGGGGCAATGCACAATGATAAAGTGTTTGTGCGTCCTGTTCCGTCTGATCGGGGCAAAAGCCAGGCAGGAGAAGTTGCAGAAATCATTGAGAGAGTTAACAAAGAAGTTGTTGGTAATTTAGAAAAATATAAAAATTATGGTTTTTTAATCCCGGATAACAAAAGAATCTGTAATGATATTTTTATTCCACCAGAAGCTTTAAACGATGCAGAAAATGGTCAAAAAGTTGTGGCAAAAATAAATCGCTGGCCGGAGAAAAACAGGAATCCTGAGGGAGAAATCATAGAGATCCTGGGTGATAAAGATGATGCCGGGGTTGATATTGAAGCTATAATTCGTCAGCTCAACTTACCGGGTAAATTTTCTGATAAGGTTTTAAAGCAGACGGAGAATATTCCAGATCAGGTAAGTGAAGATACAATTACAAAAGATGATCAGCGTCAGGATTTAAGAAACTTAAAACTGGTAACTATTGACGGGCCGGATGCTAAGGATTTTGATGATGCTGTATCAATAGAAAAACTGAGTGATGATGTTTATAGACTGGGAGTTCATATTGCTGATGTGAGTCATTATGTAACAGAGGACAGTCCGCTTGGTAATGAAGCTTTTTCTCGAGCGACCAGTATTTATTTAGTTGACCGGGTAATACCAATGCTGCCCGAAAAGTTATCTAATGGAATCTGCAGTCTAAATCCTCAGGTGGATAGATTGACTATGACTGTATTTATAGACTACAGATATCACGGAAAAAATGGAATAGAAATTACAGATCATGATATTACAAAATCGGTAATTAATTCCAATCACCGGATGACTTATGGTGAGGCTCAGGATATTCTGGAAGATAATGATCAGGCTAAAAAGGATGAATATAGTGATTTTATAGAAGAACTGAAAATGATGAACGAACTTCGCAGAAGGCTGCGCCAAAATCGCTTTGAAGAAGGAAGTATGGACTTTAATTTTCCTGAGGTTAAAGTAGAGCTTGACGAAAATGGTCATCCTGTTAATTTAAAGAAAAGAAAACATCGGGAAGCAGAACAGTTAATTGAGGAATTTATGATTGCTGCTAACAGAATTGTTGCAGCAGAGATGTCCTGGAGGGAGATGCCCTTTATTTATCGAGTTCATGAAGAGCCAGATTCAGATAGAATGCAGCAGTTTAACGAATTTATTCATAATTTTGGTTATAGTTTAAAAGGTGTTAAAAATGGGGTTCATCCCAGGGCACTGCAGGAAATTTTAGAGGATGTAAGGGGCACAAAAGAAGAAAAAATAATTGAAACAGTAATGCTGCGTTCGCTAAAAAAAGCAGTTTATTCTGATAAAAACATTGGTCATTTTGGACTGGGAATTACTCATTACACCCATTTTACCTCTCCAATCAGACGTTATCCTGATTTGACTGCTCATCGAATAATTAAGGAAACTATAACAGAAGGTTATTTAAGTCAAAAACGCCAGGATGAACTGGATATAGAACTACCAAAAATAGCCGATCACTGTTCACTGCAGGAAAGAAGAGCAATGGAGGCAGAACGAGATTCAGTTGACTTAAAGAAAATTGAATTTATGGAAGATAAGATTGGTGAGGAATTTGAAGGAATTATTAGTGGAATTACTGGTTTTGGAATGTTTGTGGAATTAGAAAATACAGTAGAAGGTTTAGTTCATATTAAAAATCTGCGTGATGATTATTATCATTATGATGAGGAAAAATATCATTTAATTGGAGAAAGAACTAAAAAGATTTATAGAATTGGTGATGAAGTTAGAGTTAAAGTTACCAAGGTTAATAGAGATGAAAGAGAATTAGATTTTGAATTACTGGAAAAAATTGATTAAGAGAAATTAAAGATTAAGGATGTGATAGTCATGGCTAAAGATAAAGATATAGAAATTATCGCTAAAAATAAAAAGGCCAGACATGATTTTTATATAGAAGAAACTTATGAGGCGGGAATAAAGCTTAAGGGAACAGAGATTAAGTCGATCAGAAATCATCGAGTTAACCTAAAAGACAGCTTTGCTCTGGTGCAAAATGGAGAAGTCTATCTGCATAATATGCATATTAGTCCCTATAAAGAGGGAAATCGTTTTAACCACGAGCCGGAAAGAAAAAGAAAGCTTCTGCTTCATAAAAATGAGATTAGAAAACTGATCGGGTATACAACTCAGAAGGGATATACTCTGGTACCCCTGACATTGTATTTGAAAAAAAATCTCTGCAAGGTGGAACTGGCAGTAGCTAAAGGTAAACAGCAGCATGATAAAAGACGAGATATTGCCAAAAAAACAGCCAAGCGGGAGATGGAAAAAGCCTTTAGACGCCGCCAGAAAGGGGATATATAATAGAATAGTCTAATTAAAAAACCTTATAGTTGGGATAAAAATGATTTTTATTTAAATCCCAACTAATAAAGGATTAGTACCGTAAATCAAAATATAAAAAAAACATAGTTAAGTCAATTAGTAATAGGAATATCTAGCAGCAGCTTAATTTGACAGAATTATTTGAAAATGGTATAATTCAGATGTGCTAAATTGGGTTGTTTATTAAACTTTTCAACTTTAATTTTAAGGAGGGAAAATAATGAAAAAGTATTTATCGTCCTTATTAGTTGTTGTTATGGTCTTGACGTTATCTTTAGCATTTGTTGGTCAGCAGGCCAGAGCTCAGGAAGATGAACAAATGGAATTCACCTTAGTAGCACACTCAGCGGCAATTTCTTTCTGGAGACCTGTTAAACAGGGAATGCAGGATGCTGCAGAACAATTAGGAGTAAAGGTTAATTTTACCGGTCCTCCCAAGATGAATCACAGTAGGCAGGTAGCAATAATCGAAAATTTAATAGCTTCTAATGTAGATGGAATTGGAACCACAATTACCAGTCCGACAGCTTATGATGATATAGTTCAGAAAGCGCTGGATAATGGTATTCCTGTTATAGCGTTTAACACTGATGATACAACCCCTAATCCAAGAATGGCCTATATTGGTCAGACTTCAGTTGAGGCTGGAAGGAGAATGGGACAAGAAATAGTAGAATATGTTGAAGACGGATCAAAAATAGCATTTTTAATTGGTGATCCAGGCCATACAGCTCTTCAGGCACGTTTAAAAGGAGCTCAACAGATTCTGGATCAACATAATATCAGTTATGATGTAATCGACACTACAACTGATCTGGCAAATGCAGTAAGTACGGTAATGAATTATTATCGAGGTCATCAAGATGTAGCCGGCTGGTTTGGTGTAAGTGCCACAGCAACTGCTGGTGGGGCCAAGGCTGTCGAAAAATTAGGTTTAAAAGGTGAAATTGTAGCCGGAGGTTTTGATTTAACACCAACTACTTTACAGGCTATTAAAGATGGATATGCCAAATTTACTGTAGATCAAAACCCATATGAACAGGGTTATTATACTGTTCACGCTTTATATCTGTACAATAAATATGCTCTTTCTCCTTCTAATATTAATACCGGTGGAGGAATTATTGATGCTTCCAATGTTGAGAGAGTTATCGAACTAGCTAGAGAAGGTTATAGATAAAAATTAACCTAATTAATAGGAGGGGCTCAGCCCCTCCTATTCTTAAAGGGGGAATTTATATAATGAGCGAAAATATTATAGAATTTAAAAATATAACCAAAAGATTTGGAGGTACTACTGCTCTAGATCATGTTTCTTTTGCAGTAAAAAAAGGCCAGGTTACTGGTTTAGTTGGTGAAAATGGAGCTGGGAAATCGACTTTAGTAAAAATATGTGGGGGAGTATTTCATCCTGATGAAGGAGAAATAATTTTAGAAGATAAAGAAATTTCTATTAAGTCTCCCCGCCAGGCAGAAACAATGGGAATCAGTTTTGTCCATCAGGAGCTCCCCATCTGTAAAAATTTAAATGTAGTTCAAAATATTTTTTTAGGTCCGGATCTTCCCGGGGACTGGGGATTCCCAGACAAAAAATATATGTATCAAGAAGCCAAAAAATTATTTGATCGTTTAGATGTGGATATCGATCCTAATAAAGATGTAAGTAAATGCAGTATGGGAGAACAGCAATTGATTATGATTGCCAGAGCTATAAGTAGAGATGCTAAATTTATTTTAATGGATGAACCTACAACTGCTCTGTCTCCAAAAGAAGTAAAAGTTTTATATAATGTAATTGATCGGTTAAAAGAGGAAGGAATTAGTGTTGTCTTTATAAGCCACAGATTAAATGAAGTCCAGAGAGTTTCGGACCGGATTTGTGTTTTAAAAGATGGGGAATATGTTGGAAGTTTGAGCAAAGAAGAAGCCAGTGAAGACAAGATTGCCAGTATGATGGTTGGGAGAGATGTAAAAATCATTTCCAAAGAAGAAAATGAAGATATTTCTGACAAAAATGTTCTCGAAGTAAAGAATTTAACTCAGCAGGGTTTAGGATTACATGATATAAATCTGGAACTTAAAGAAGGAGAAATTCTGGGAATAGCTGGTTTGAGAGGGGCTGGAAGAACTGAGTTGGCTCGAAGCATTATAGGAGATTATAAAATTGATGCTGGTGAAATTTTAGTTGAGGGCAAGAAAGTTGAGATAAATTCACCCAGAGATGCAATTAAAAATGGAATAGGTTATTTACCGGAAGATAGAGGAGCACTAGGTCTTTTTCATAAGTTAAGTGTGAGGGATAATATCTGTATGGCTGAAATAGATAATTTTGCCAGTAAGGCTGGTTTAGTAAATAGAAAGAAAATGAATCAAGTTTCAGAAAAGTATAAAAAGGATTTAGAAATTAAAATGCGTTCCCTTAATCAAAATATTATAAGTTTAAGTGGAGGAAACCAGCAAAAAGTTTTGATTGCTCGCTGGCTTGCAGTTAAACCCAGGATATTGATAATGGACGAGCCTACAAGAGGTATTGATGTAGGAACAAAAACTGAAATAAGAAAGCTGATAATGGAGTTAGTTAAACAGAATTTCTCAATTATTATGATTTCTTCTGAAATGTTAGAAGTGATGGCAATTTCAGATCGAATCCTGGTAATGAGTCAGGGGAGAATATCAGGAGAGT
>JAXKWB010000014.1:0-9147 GCA_036172385.1 Halanaerobiales bacterium
ATAATGTTTTCGCCACTTGCGGGATCTACTCCTCACAATACTTTTGCTTTTAAAGCTACAAATTATGATTATCAGGAAACATTTATTTTTGTCCAGGGTCTGGATTCCTACAGCCAGAGTTTTAATGGTGGATTAAGCGAAGAAGAGCAGCGTGGATTATTTATCAGCAATTTATTTACTGAAATTGATCATAACTATGTAAACCCAGCGACAAACAATTATTTATCTGAGATTGCACCTGCCTTTAGTAATCTTAAAAAATGGAATCAACAGCAGGGTTACAGCAGTATCCCGATGACTTTTAATGAGTACATGACCTGGGCCACTTTTACAGTATTTGCAGCAGAGAATTTTGGGGAAAAATTATTTAAAGAGACCAGAAGAATTCAGGAATTAATTATGATTGAGGGCCGTCAGTTTAAAGAATATGATGCTTTTAATCAAAAACTACTGGAATTATATAGAAATAAAGATAAAGACGAAAAATTAGTTGATCTATATCTTGAAATAATTGCCTGGTCTGCTGAACATAATAAAGATTCATTTTTGAGGTTTTAGGTTCACTGATATAATGCAAATCTGTCAGCAGAAAGCATTAATTGACAGGTTAAAGTATCTATATTCTGTTATAATTATAAGTGGAAGGAGAGAAGAGTTTGGAATATATATAAGGCCTAAATAAAAGTATTGATTATCTTGAAGAAAACATCTGTGATGATCTTAAAATTGAAAGCTTATCCACGTCTCTTTTTTCAATTAAAACTACAGGGGGCTGAAAATATGGATTATCGAATTGTTGAAAAAGATGAGTTTAAGGTTGTAGGAAAGAGTATTCAGGTATCTACTGTTGATGGGCAGAATTTAAAAGAGATACCTGAGTTCTGGGAGGAATGTAATCAAAACGGATTTTGTGATCGCCTGTATCATCATGCTGCTGAACTTGGTATTCTGGGAATTTGTATGGATTACGAAGAAGATAAAAATAGGATGCGCTATATGGCTGCAGTGGAAAAACCGGAAGCTGAGATGGGATTTGCAGTTGAAGAAAGATCTATTCCGGCAAACAGCTGGGCAGTTTTTGAAGTAGTTGGTCCAATGCCTGAGGCCATTCAGAAAGTATGGGAGAGAATTTATTCAGAATGGTTTCCTTCGACAGGCTATGAACATGCTGGTGGACCTGAACTAGAAGTTTATCTCCCGGGCAATCCTGAAGCTGAAGATTACAGATCAGAAATCTGGATTCCAGTAAAAATATAATCATTATTCTTGCCTTACACTGAAGTTAAAAGTGTAGGGCTTTTTATTTTTAAAAGCAGGATTTTTTAAAGTTACAGCTAATTCAGTAATAAGTATTTTAATTATAAATATCACAGGAGATGATCAAAATGGAATTTTATTCTGAGTTTAGTAAAAACTATGATAAAATTTTTCCTCTTAATGCTCAAAAACTTGAATTGATAGATAATACTTTTAAAGATCTGAAAGAAAAAAGAGAAAATATCCGACTTCTGGATGTTGGTTGTGGTACAGGAAGTTATGCACTTGCCCTGGCTGAAAAGGGTTATCAGGTTAAAGCGATTGATCTTGATGCAGAAATGATTTCTCTGGCAGAATCAAAAATGAAAAGAACTAAAGCAGATGTTGAGTTTTATCGACTGGGAATGTTAAATCTGAAAGAAAAATTTACGCCAGCCAGTTTTGATGGGATATATATTATTGGGAATGTGCTGGTCCATCTGAAAAAAGAGGAGATTAAAGGATTTTTAGATCTGGCAGCAGAATTATTAAAAGAAAATGGGAAAATATTCATCCAGATAGTTAATTATCAGCGCATTTTGGAGTTGAATTTAGATGGGTTACCAACAATTTATAGCAAAGATGATTCTGTCCGTTTTGAGCGCAATTATGCCTACAATGAAAAAGAAAATATAATATATTTTAAAACAAAATTAATTGATCATTTTGATGATCAAGTTTTATCAGAAAATGAGATAAAACTATATCCTCTCTGTAAAAGTGAACTGGAAGCTAATTTACAGGCAGCAGGTTTTAAAGTTGAAAGCACATATGGAAGTCCGGGTGGTGACCGGTATCGAGATTTAAGTTCGATTCCACTGATTCTTACAGCGCAGAAAAATTAAATTAAAGATCAGGAGGATTATTTATGGATAAAAACAATTATGATTGGCGTCTTGGATTTCTAGGATTTATGGGATTTATGGGATTTCAGGCTTTTATTCTTGATAAACCAATTTATTTATTATATTTTTCCTTCTTTAGTTTTTTCTCAGCTTTTCAGTATAAATATCCAAAATTAAAATACCTTGGTATATTAGGACTGCTGGGTTTTTTGCTATATTTTCTTGCTTTACTGGGAGTGATTACAGTTTAAAAATAAGCAAAAGTGAGGTTGGTTAAAATGCTTAAAAAAATAGGGACTATTATATTATTTCTGAGTCTCGCTCTGCTTTTAGGAGCAGGAGTTTATAATTTATTTATGGCAATTATATATGATCCTGGCTTGCCGCTGCTGATCAAGATAGCACTGCTTGGACTTATTATTGCTTTGATTGTGATTTTGATTGCCTTAATTAAAGAAAGAAGGGAGGATAAGAAAAATGAAAAATATGATCATCGTGAATACTGAAAAAATTGCTGGGGAAGAGATTGTTGAAGTTTTAGGATTAGTTCGAGGTAATACAATTAGAGCCAGACATATTGGTAATGATATTATGGCTGGTCTCAGAAATATAATTGGGGGAGAAGTAAAAGAATATACTCAAATGATTAGTGAAGCACGGGAGGAGGCTTTAAAAAGAATGCTGGAGGAGGCCGAAAAGCTTGATGCTGATGCTGTAGTTAATTTGCGTTTTACTACTTCTCAGGTAATGGGAGGAGCAGCCGAAATTCTGGCCTATGGAACTGCTGTGAAGTTGAAATAGGATTAAAAGCAAATTTTGCCATAGTAAATAAGAAAGATAACAAACTTTTGGGAAATTGTGGTCTGATGAATGTTGATTTAATTAATCGAATTGGGGAGGTTGGTATTTTTATTGGCAATAAAGAATTCTGGAACAAAGGTTGATGAAATCTATATGGATGTCTTAGCTTCAGAATTTGAAGGCAAAATACCGAATCTGGTTGAGCAAAAAGTTGATCAGACCAGGGAATAATGGAAAGTCAGGAGAAAGTAAATTATGAAGAAACTATTGATTTTTTTACATGTTTTTGTAGGAATTGGAGCTTTATTTGGGGGTGGGGGAGCAATAATTAACCCTCTGCATATCATTTATTTTATAATTGGTGGCATAGAAATACTATTATCATTAAGGCTTATCGTGAATAGAAGAAATATTTATTAATAAAAGTGGGCAGCTACCTGTCCGCTTTTATTTTAAAAGCAGGTAATTAATTAACTTCATCGAATAATAACTTTAAAGAGCAATCAATTTTTATAATAAGGAGCAGATAGATGATTAATCACATACATATTCTGGGGCCCTCAGGTTCCGGGACTACAACTATCGGTAGAAAACTGAGCAAAGAATATAATCTGGCTCATTTTGATGCAGACAATTATTTCTGGAAGCCAACTGAGCCACCATATCAATATCTGCGTTCTATTGAAGAAAGGCGTCGGCTGCTTAAGGAGGATCTCGAAAAAGAATCAGGCTGGATAATCAGCGGGTCTTTTTGCGGCTGGGGGGATATTTTTAGGGAAGAATTTGATCTTGTTATTTATCTCTGGACGCCAATAAATGTCAGGCTGCAGCGGTTAAGGAGTAGAGAACAAAAACGTTTTGGCAGTGCTGTTTTACCGGGTGGAAAAATGTTTGAGCGGCATCAGAAGTTTTTAGACTCAGCCGCCAGATATGATTATGACCAGACAGAAATTAGAAATAAGAGAACTCACGAAGAATGGATGCAGAAATTGGAATGTCCTGTCTTAAAAATTGAAGGGGAAAAATCTGTAGCGGAAATTATGGAAATTATTAAAAATAAAATTGAAGAACTGGAAAGTTAAATTTTATTCAAAAAGAATTAACTTATTTAATTTTTAATTGAAGCTAGACTTGATAAGGAGGGACAAAATGAGTCGTATTTTAGTCTTAACAAATGAAATATTTGATCTGCCTCAAGCAGCTGAAGCCGAGATTCGAGAAATTGCTCCAGAAATAAAATTAGATATTGTAGAATCAAGCAGTGATTATTCTGAATTAATTAAAAAAAGTGAAATAGTATTTGGCTGGCCCAAAACAAATTTAGTTAAACAGGCTGAGAACCTAAAATGGCTGCACCTGCCCAGTGCTGGTGTTGATCGTTATGCAGATCAGGAAATTTATCAGAATCAGGATATTGTGCTCACAAATTCCAGTGGAGTTTATGGTAAACCGATTGCAGAACATGTTTTTGCAATGATTATGGCCCACAATCGAAATTTAATTGATTATGCTTATGATAAAAAGGAAAAGAAGTGGCAGCGCAAAAATGAAATTAAAGATTTTTTCAATTCTACGGTTGGTATTTTAGGCCTTGGTGATATAGGCAGTACGATTGCCAGGAGAGCTAAAGCCTGGGGAGCTCAAGTTCTGGCTTTAAAAAGAACAATGACAGAGCTTCCTGCTTATGTTGATCAAATTTATTTAAATAAGGATTTAAATAAACTTCTCAGCCGGGCTGATTATGTTATTTTGACTCTTCCCGGAACCCCCGAAACTGAAGGGATAATCGGCAGGGAAGAATTAAAAATGATGAAAAATTCAGCCTTTATTGTTAATATTGGCAGAGGTTCGCTGATTAAACAGGATGATCTGGTTGAGGCTCTGGAAAAAGGCTGGATTGCTGGAGCAGGACTTGATGTAACTGAACCGGAACCACTACCGGCAACAAGTAAGCTGTGGGAAATGGACAATGTAATTTTAACACCTCATACCTCTGGTTTTTCTCCAACCAATGATCAGCGTCGTTTTGAAATTTTTAAAGATAATTTAAAACATTATTTGGATCAGCAAGAATTGTTAAACCAGGTAGATTTTAAACTGAAATATTGATTTATTATTAACTGCTCTGAATAGAGCAGTTTTTTAAAAATTTAAAGCAGGAAAATTAACTTATGTACAGAACTAAATATAATAATAATTAACAATAAATTACTATAATTTTTAGTAATAATTGGGAGGTTTGTGGCCAGTGCAGAAGATTAGAGTTGGGATTAAGGGAAAAATGATTAGTTTTATTGTTTTTTTAGTTATTTTAACAGTATTGAGTCTTGGTTTTTATTCTTTAAATAATTTGAATAACACGCTGTATCAGGAGAAAAAAGAGCAGGTTAAAGAAATGGTTAATTCGGCTCTGGGAGTTATAGAATATTATTATCAGCAGCAGATTGCGGACAATTTAAGTCGGAATGAAGCCCAAAAACGGGCTGCTGCAGTACTTGAAAAGATGACTTTTGGCCCGGGAGATCAGGATTATTTCTGGATTAATGATCAGCAGCCGGTGATGATTATGCATCCTTATTCTAAAAGCTTAGAAGGTGAAAATATTGGTTCGATTCAGGATCCGAATGGAAAATATTTATTTAAAGAGATGGTAGAAGTGGTAAAAGAGGAAGGCGCTGGTTTTGTAGAATATCAGTGGCAGTATTATGATCAGAAAGGTCGGGTAGAACCTAAACTTTCTTATGTCAAGGGCTTTGAGCCCTGGGGTTGGATTATTGGAACCGGAGTTTACATCAATAATATTAGAAGTTCTTATTTAGAGCTCAGAAATCAATTTTTAATAATTGGAGCTATAATTCTATTGATTTCGTTGGTTTTAACTTATTTGATTGCAAATTATCTGGCCCGACCAATTACACTGCTGACTTCAATAATTAATAAGCTTTCTGATTTTGATCTGAGAGATGATAACAGTAAAGCCTTAAATAAATACAGCCGCCGAAAAGATGAAATTGGTTCAATTGCAGAGGCCCTTAAAGTAATGAAAAAAAATCTTCTGGAATCAGTAACAAAAGAGGCAAATATTGCAGACAATCTGGCGGCTTCAAGTCAGGAATTATCGGCAAGTAGTGAGGAAATGGCAGCCTCTGCTGATGAAGTAAGTAATTCTATCAAAAAACTGGCTCAGGGAACTGTGAAACAAAATGATATGCTGGATCAAACTGAGAAAAACATGTCAGAGCTTGATCATAAAATTGATTCAATCACAGAAAAAGCAGAAGTTATTAAATCTGAGGCAGAAACAGCAGGGACTGAAATTGATAAAGGAAGTAAAGCTGTTAAAACTACTGCAGATCAGATCGAGGTAGTGGTAGATAATCAGCAGTCTGTTCTAAAAAGTGTAACAGAGTTAGATCAATTATCAGGACAGATAGGAAAAATTGTTGAAATAATTAATGGTATAGCAGATCAGACTAATCTTTTAGCTTTAAATGCAGCAATTGAAGCAGCCCGGGCCGGGGAAGCCGGTCGTGGTTTTAGTGTTGTTGCGGAAGAGATAAGAGAATTGGCCGAAGAATCTTCTTCTGCTACAGATGAAATCAATAATTTAATTAGAGAGATTCAGAAAAAAGTTAGTGATACTACAGAAATGATGGATCAATCTGAACAGGGGGTTAAAGCCAGCAGTCAGGCGGTCTCCAGAGCTGAAAAAACTTTTGTAGAAATTGAAAAAGTTGTTCTGCGATTGAGTGACTTAATAAATGAAATTGCTGATAATTCTCAGGAAATGAAGCTTAAAGGAAAAGATGTAAATCAGGCTGTAGAAAATATTTCAGAAATCAGCCATGAATCTGCTTCGATAGCTGAAGAAGTAGCCGCTGCCTCAGATGAACAGAGTCATTCCACAATTGACATTGTCAAAGCTGCAGAAGATTTAGCAGAAATGGCTCAAAATTTAACTGCCATTACTTCAAAATATAAAAGTTAAATAGACAAAAATTAAAAGCCCGGGTAAAAAAATTTTTTGCTTCCGGGCTTTTTAAAATATAAACTCAAATTGAAGTGTTAAGTTAAATTATTCGAGAGTTTGTTTAAATAGTAAATTTTAATAATATGTTTAGCCAGGTACAAATTATCAATCTTAGTTGACTTGTAGTCAGTTTTTTGCTATCCTTAAATGTGTCGATTAGATAAAGGAGGTAAAATAATGTCAGTAGAAGATAAGGAAAACTCATTAGAAAATAAAAAAGATAATATTCGACTTGGTGGCGGCCGGGAGAGAATAGAAAAGCAGCATAAAAAGAATAAAAAAACCGCCAGAGAAAGAATAGAATACTTACTTGATGATGGTACTTTTAATGAACTAAATATGTTTGTAGAAAATCGCAGCACTTCTTTAGGAATGGATGAAAAAGAAGTTCCGGGAGAAGGAGTTGTAGTTGGTTATGGTACAATAGAAAACCGCTTAGTTTATGTTTATGCTCAAGATTTCACTGTGATGGGCGGTTCAGTTGGTGAAGCCCATGCCAATAAGATCTCTGAGGTAATGGATTTAGCGATTAAAAATGGAGCTCCAATAATTGGACTTAATGATTCCGGTGGAGCAAGAATTAATGAAGGAATTGATTCTCTTAATGGATATGGAGAAATTTTCTACCGCAATACAAAAGCTTCAGGTGTAGTACCTCAAATTACAGCAATTCTTGGTCCCTGTGCTGGTGGAGCAGTATATTCTCCAGCAATTACAGATTTTATTTTTATGGTTGATCAGACATCAAAAATGTTTATTACCGGTCCCGGTGTTATTAAATCGGTAACCGGAGAAGAGGTGTCAGCCGAAGAACTTGGGGGTGCTGCTACTCACAATCGGATCAGTGGTGTTGCCCACTTTATGGAAGCTAGTGAGGAAGCTGCTCTGGATAATATTAGAAAATTACTAAGCTACATACCGGATAATTATAAAGAGGAGCCCGAAAGTTTTGAGTTTGAGGGGGAAGCTGGTCGAAGTACAGAAGAATTGAAAGAAATTGTAAAAGAAAACCCTCAAAAAGCCTATGATGTTAGAGATGTAATTGATATTCTGGCAGATAAAGACAGTTTTATGGAAGTGCAGCCTTATTTTGCGCAAAATGCAGTAGTTGGTTTTGCCAGACTAAATGGGCGCAGTGTAGGTATTATAGCAAATCAACCACAGCATCTGGCTGGATGTTTAAATATTGATGCTTCTACTAAAATTGCCCGATTTATTCGTTTTTTAGATAGTTTTAACATCCCTATTATTTCTTTAGTTGATGTTCCGGGTTATATGCCAGGAACAGAACAGGAATACGGTGGGGTTATTCGTCACGGAGCAAAAGTTCTTTATGCTTATTCCGAAGCCACAGTACCTAAAATAACTTTAATTATGCGTAAAGCCTACGGTGGAGCCTATATTGCAATGGGCAGCCGTTCTGTCAGAGCTGATCTGGTCTATGCCTGGCCAATAGCGGAAATTGCTGTTATGGGGCCTGAAGGTGCTGCCAATGTAATTTACAGAAAAGAAATAGCTAAGGCAGATGATCCTGAAAAGCTGCGCCAGGATAAAATTGATGACTATAAAGAAAATTTTGCTAACCCCTATATTGCAGCCAAAAGAGGGATGGTTAATGATGTTATCAAAATGGAAGAAACCAGAGCCAAGTTGATCAATGGTTTAGAAATGATGTTCAATAAACGTGAAGAGAGTCAGTCTAAAAAACACGGCAACATTCCACTTTAATTTTCCTGTGTTATTTTATAAATTGATCAGAAATCAGAAGAGGTTTAGCAGTGTTTAAATACAGAGGTAAGTAGTTAAAACTATTAAAATCTCGGAAGTTGCAAAAGAAAAAGGGAGGATAAAATGGAAGAATTGGATAAAGAGATTTCTCCAAAAAAAGCTGCAGCAGTAACTGCAGCGGTTTATCAAATATTGATTGGTCAAAAAAAACAGCAGAAAAAATATAAAATAATTTCTATTAAAAAAACTAGCCAAAACTGGAAAAGATAGGAGATGAATAATATG
This sequence comes from Halanaerobiales bacterium, assembly GCA_036172385.1. Lineage (GTDB taxonomy): Bacteria > Bacillota > Halanaerobiia > Halanaerobiales > Halanaerobiaceae > Halanaerobium. The sequence goes on from JAXKWB010000014.1 coordinate 8,986, forward strand.
AAAAAATTTAAAGTCGAGGTAGATGGAGAAGAATTTATTGTTAAAATAGAGGAAATGGAAAATGAAGAAAGTGATAAATCAGAACATAAAACTAGTACTGGCGGCAGAAGCAGTTCAGTTGAGCAGAAATCCAGAGCCAAAACTACTACTCCAAAACCTGGG
>JAXKWB010000015.1:0-9882 GCA_036172385.1 Halanaerobiales bacterium
GGAGATGCTGGAAATTGCTTTAATTGAAAATATACAGCGGGAAGATTTAAATCCAGTTGAAGAAGCAGGAGCCTACAAAGAAATGCTTGATAATTTTGATATAACTCAGGCAGAACTGGCCAAACAGGTTGGCAAAAGCCGCTCTAATGTATCAAATATGATCAGACTTTTAAAACTTTCCGATAAAGTTAAAAATCACCTGCAGCGGGGAACAATAACTATCGGACATGCACGGGCTTTATTATCACTGGAAAAAGAAGAAACGCAGGTTGCCGCCTGTGAAAATATTATAATTCAGGATCTGACGGTAAGAGAAACTGAAAATTATGTTGAAAAACTCAAAAATCCTCTAAAAGGCAAAGAGAAAAAAGAGGAAAAAACTGAACTGGATCAGGTCTGGCAGCAGGCAGCTTCCGAATTAGAGAAAAATTTGGGAACCAGGGTTAAAATCAAACAGAGAAAGAAAAATAATTTACTGACTATCGAACTGGATAGCCTTGATCAATTAAATGAACTGGTTAAAAAACTAAAGTAATGTTTCATGTGAAACAAATAGATATAGAAGAGAGTAGATAGGTGATAAATAATGATAGGAACTATTGTTAATGTAGCTTCTGTACTGGGTGGAAGCACTGTTGGCGTGCTTTTTAGAGGCAAGTTTCCAGCAAAAGTGCAGAAAACTGTGATTCACGGGATAAGTTTAGCTGTGATATTAATTGGAATGCAGATGGCCTTTAGTATTGAGAAGGATCCTGATATTTTACTTGTTATTTTTAGTCTTGTCATTGGAGCTGTGATTGGAGAACTGCTGCAGCTGGAAAAAAGATTAAATGATTTTGGGGAAAGTCTAAAAGACCGATTTGGGGGCGATGATGATCTCTTTGTCCAGGGGTTTGTCCAGGCCAGCCTGATTTATTGTGTAGGTGCAATGGCAATTATGGGTTCAATCCAGGATGGGCTTAATAATGATCCCAGTATTTTATTTACTAAATCTCTGCTGGATGGAATAACTTCTATCGCTTTTGCTGCCAGCACAGGGATTGGCGTTGCTTTTTCGGTGATTCCAATTCTTATCTATCAGGGAAGTATTACTCTGGCAGCAGACTGGGCTGCTATTTATTTAACTGAAGATATGATCAGAATCATGACAGCCAGTGGAGGTTTATTGATTATCGCTATTGGTTTAAATATGCTGGGAGTCAGTAAAATCAAAACAGGTAATTTGCTGCCTGCTCTGCTGGTGGCTGTAGTACTTACTGCTTTTGTATTTTAATTTTGCAATAGTTAAAATAATAATATATAATTAAGTCATACAATTTAATCATAACGGGTGAAGGCTGAATGAGAGACCATAATTGGCGCCGAAGGAGCAAGGGTAACCGAAACTCTCAGGCAAAAAGAATTCAGCTGGACGTAACTCTGGACAGATTTAGTTTTGATGAACAGGGAGTCGGATTATTTTCCGGCTTCCTGTTTTTTGATTATTAGAGAGGTATCTAGAGATATTTAGATAAAGGGGGCTAAAAATGAAAAAAACACCGCTTAATCAAATACATAAAGATTTAGGAGCCAAAATGACTGACTTTGGAGGCTGGGAAATGCCTGTTGAATACACCGGTATAATTGAAGAACATCAGGCTGTCAGAAATAAATGCGGACTTTTTGATGTTTCGCACATGGGAGAAATCCTTGTCAGTGGGGAAAATGCTGCTAAATCGCTGCAGAAAATTATAACAAATGATCTTCAGAAGTTGGAGCCAGGTAAAATCATTTATACACTCATCTGTAAGGCGGATGGGGGGATAATTGATGATTTATTAGTTTACTGTCTGCAGGAAGATCAATATTTAATGGTTGTAAATGCTTCTAATATTGAAAAAGATTTTGAGTGGATAAATAGTCATCTACTTGCAAAAACAAAGGCTGAAAATCTTTCAGATAAATATGCCATGCTTGCTCTGCAGGGCCCAGAATCAAAAAAGGTACTGACTCAACTAACTGATATTGATTTAAATTCTCTGGCTTATTACCGATTCAGGCAGGCTAAAGCAGCAGGAATTGAAATGATTATTTCCCGGACTGGTTATACTGGAGAACTGGGATATGAACTTTATTTTGAGCCTGAGGCCGCAAAAAAAATATGGTATCGGTTAATGGAAGCGGGATCTGATTTTGGACTTAAGGCCTGCGGCCTGGGAGCTAGAGACACTTTGCGGCTGGAAAAAACATACCCTCTGTATGGTAATGATATTGATGAAACTACTAATCCCTATCAGGCAGGTTTAAGCTGGACAGTTGCTCTCGATAAAGGAGATTTTATTGGAAGAGAGAAATTAATCGAAATTGAAAAAAATTGCTGTCAGCGAAAACTTTCGCCCTTTAAAATTACAGGTAGAGGAATGGCCCGGCATGGATATGAGATCTATGCTGAGTCAGAAATGATTGGGAAGGTAACAAGTGGAAGCTATTCTCCAACTCTGGCAGAGAGTATTGGACTAGCTTATCTAAAAAATGAATATACAGAGCCGGAGACTGAAATTGAAATTAAGGTTCGAAAGAGAAGGGTTAAAGCTGAGGTTTTAAAAGGTCCGTTTGTCTAGGATCTGAGATTATATTATTATGAGCAGAAAAAATTTATTGTCAAAACTCAAGGAGGAATAAAAATGAGTGTAAAAGATGGTTTATATTATTCAGAAGATCATGAGTGGGTTAGGGAAGAAGAAGATTGTCTGGTAATTGGGGTTACTGATTTTGCGCAGGAAGAACTGGGAGATATAGTGTTTGTAGAACTTCCAGAAGTTGAGGAAGAGTTTGAAAAAAACGACGCTTTTGGGGTTCTAGAATCTGTTAAGGCTGTATCGGATACCTTTATTCCGGTGAGTGGTAAAGTTCTGGAGGTTAATGAAAATTTGATAGATAATCCTGAATTAATTAATGATGATCCCTATGGAGACGGCTGGTTAGTTAAAGTTGATCCTGCTGATGATTCAGAATTAGATGAACTTTTATCTGCAGAGGAGTATGCTGAATTCATAGAGGAGGAATAATGATGGACTATATTTCCAATACAGCAGCAGAACAGGATAAAATGCTGCAGGAGATCGGAATTAAAGCAGTTAAAGATCTTTTTCAGATGATTCCAGAGGCAGTATCAGCAGATGAGCGTTTAAATATTGAATCTGGTATTTCCGAACTGGAATTAATGAGGAGGGCTCAGCTGCAGGCGGAGAAAAATAAAAGTCTGGATCAGCAGATTTCTTTTCTAGGTGCAGGAGCTTATGATCACTATGTACCAGGAGTAATTGATGCTTTAATTTCTCGTTCCGAATTTTATACAGCCTATACTCCCTATCAGGCAGAATTAAGCCAGGGAACTCTAGAAGCAGTTTATGAATACCAGAGTATGATCTGTGATTTAACAGGGATGGGAATTGCAAATGCTTCAATGCTGGACGGTGGTTCAGCAGCAGCAGAGGCTGTAACTATGGCTGCCAGAATTACACGTAATTCTCGAGTTTTACTTCCGGATACGGTTAATCCCGCTTACAGAGAGGTAATAAAGACTTATGGTGCCGGCTCTGGACTGGAATTTATCGATTTAGAAAGTAAGCAGCAGATTATTGATCCGGCTCAAATCAAAGAAAATATTAATGATCAGACTGCAGTGGTGGTTCTGCAGTATCCAAATTTTTATGGATCTCTAGAGAAAATGGAAGAGATTTCTAAATTAATCAAGAGTAAGAAAAACACATTACTGCTGGTGATCGCGAATCCAATATTACTGGGAGTATTAAAAGCTCCTGCAGAATTTGGAGCTGATATAGTTGTGGGAGAAGCACAGAATCTGGGGAATGGTTTAAATTATGGCGGCCCCAATCTGGGTTTTATGGCCTGTAAAGATGATAGAAAGATGCTTAGACAGCTGCCCGGACGAATTGTTGGTAAAACGACTGATGTTAATGGGAAAGAAGGTTTTGTCTTAACCTTACAGACCAGAGAACAGCATATCCGGCGCGAAAAAGCAACTTCAAATATCTGTACCAATGAAGCCTTAAATGCTTTAATGGCCACTATTTATCTGGCTGTAATGGGTAAGCAGGGGCTTAAAGAAGTCGGGGAGCAGTGTTATCATAAAGCTCATTATTTAGCTGAGAAAATTGATGGTCTGAGTGGTTTTGAAGTTCTTAACAAAGACAATTTCTTTAATGAGTTTGTGCTGCAATCAGAAAAAGAGAGCACAGGAGTTATTGAAGAGCTTCTGGAAGAAAATATAATTGCAGGTTATGATTTGAAAAACATTGAGGAAAATGGGATATTAGTCTGCACAACTGAAAAGAGAACAAAAACAGATATGGATAAGCTAGTAGAAAAACTGGAGGTGCTTTAAGTGGAGGAAAAACTGATCACAGATTACAGCAGTCCTGGACGTAAAGGATATTCTCTACCTCCACTTGAGGTAGAAAAAAGTGATCTGGAAGCAGAATTAGCTGGATATTTACGAGAGGATATTGAACTGCCGGAAGTTAGTGAAGTAGATGTAGTACGCCATTATACTGCTTTAAGTGAGATGAATTATGGTGTTGATTCCGGTATTTATCCCCTCGGCTCCTGTACCATGAAATATAATCCAAAACGAAATGAAAGAGTTGCCCGCATAACAGGGCTAACAAATATTCATCCCTATCAGCCCGAACAGCAGCTCCAGGGTTCACTCGAAATATTATATCAATTGAAACTGGATCTGGCAGAAATAAGTGCTATGGATGAGATAACATTACAGCCTGCTTCTGGTGCTCATGGTGAATTTGTATCTTTAATGATAGTTAAAAAATATTTTGCAGAGCGTGAAGAAAATAGAACAAAGGTCATAGTACCTGACTCAGCTCATGGGACCAATCCTGCCAGTGCAGCAATGGCTGGTTTTGATGTAGTTGAGATTGCTTCTAATAAGCGGGGGATGGTTGATTTAGAGGCCCTGGCAGAAGCTTTAGATGAAAATACTGCAGCCTTAATGCTGACCAACCCGAACACCCTAGGTATTTTTGAATAAGATATCTTAAAAATAACCGAGATGGTTCATCAAGCAGGTGGCCTGGTCTATTATGATGGAGCCAACATGAACGCAATTATGGGTTATGCTAAACCCGGACTGATGGATTTTGATTTAATGCATTTTAATCTCCATAAAACCTTTTCTACTCCCCATGGTGGAGGTGGACCTGGTTCTGGCCCGGTTGGAGTTAAGGATTTTTTAGCACCATATCTACCCCGGCCCCTGCTCAAAAAAGATGAAGAAAAGTATTACTGGGATTATCAGCGGCCAAAATCGATCGGTAAAGTGCACAGTTTTTATGGTAATTATGGAGTCATGCTTAGAGCCTGGGCCTATATTAAAACATTAGGCGGCAGCGGGCTTAAAAAGACAACTGAAAATGCTGTCTTAAATGCTAACTATTTAAAAGCCAGACTCAAAAAAGACTTTGAGCTGCCCTATGCTGAAGACAGTCTGCATGAGTTTGTCCTTTCCGGCAGTCGGCAAAAAGAAGAGGGAGTTTCAACTCTGCAGATAGCTAAAAGACTATTGGATTATGATCAGTATGCACCTACAATTTATTTCCCACTGGTAGTTAAAGAAGCAATGATGATCGAACCAACAGAAACAGAAAATATAGGAACTCTGGATCATTTTGTCGAAACTATGCTGACTATTTCCCGGGAAATAAAAAAAGATCCAGAACTGGTTAATAAGGCTCCTCATTCCACAACCGTTAGAAAACTTGATGAAACAAAAGCAGCCAGGAATCCAGATCTTCATTGGTAGCTAAATTCTAAAGTTAAGATAATTTAAACCGGTCAATTAGAATAGCTTTTGGCTCTAGATGGAATAAGGGAGAAGTTTTTATAGATTTGTTATTTGCAAATGGCCCGCTGGAGGGCCATTTTTGCAGTTTAAGGTAAAATTATGATATAATATTTAATTGAAGTTAATAAAAAGTGGGTGAGAATATGAAGGAGGCATATTACAAAAAACAGCTACAGGAAGAAGAAAAAAAAGATTATGAGGAATGTGTCGAATTGTTGGAAAGAGGAAGCAGAAAAAAAGCAGCCAAAAAGCTGGAAGAATTTTTAGCTGAAAACCCCAATTTTGCTCCTGCTTTAAATAAAAAGGCTGTAATTCATATCTATCGCAAAGAATATAATAAGGCACAATCCTTATTAAATCAAATTCTGGAACAGGATCCTGATTTTGCTCCTGCAATCACTAATTTGGGCAGTATTGCAAAAGAAATGGGAAATCTTAATCGTGCTAAAAAACTTTATCAGAAGGCAATAGATATAAACGAGGAATATGGGCCGGCCTATAACAACTTAGGTGTTATTTATAGAGAAGAAGGTAATTATTCTGAATCTATTAAATATCTTAAAAAGGCAAGAAAAAAAGGAAGTTTTAGCTATCATTTAAATGCTGATAAACCTTTTTATAAGGATCCCGGCTGTCTTTTTGTGATTTTTTTAGTAGTTTCTTTAATTATGGTACTTTATTTACTTTTAACATAGAACTAATTTGTCAATATTACTAACCAGAAATTTAAAGGAGGTCTTAAAATGCCGAAAGACTATTCTGTTGGAGACAGGGTTGAGTTTAAAAAAACACATCCCTGTGGGGGAAAGAGCTGGAAAATTTTAAGAGTTGGTATGGATTTTAAGGCAAAATGTGAGACCTGTGAACGAGTAATTATGCTATCAAGAAATAAATTTGAAAAAAGTGTTAAGAAAAAACTTTAATTATTAGGAAGGAAGATTAGTTAATGAAAATAGGTATTGTTGGACTGCCCAATGTAGGTAAATCAACTCTTTTTAATGCATTAACAGAGGCAGGTGCCGATGCAGCAAATTATCCCTTTTGTACAATAGATCCCAACATTGGGGTTGTACCTGTACCAGATGAGAGGTTGGACTGGCTGGCTGAAAAATATCAGCCGGAAAAGAAAACGCCGACAGTGATTGAATTTGTTGATATTGCTGGTCTAGTAGAAGGTGCAAGCCGGGGAGAAGGGCTGGGGAATAAGTTTTTAGCACATATCAGAGAAGTAGATGCAATTGCCCAGGTAGTTCGCTGTTTTGATGATGAAAATATAACTCATGTTGATGGTGAAATTTCTCCCGATAGAGATATTGATATTATAAATACAGAATTAATGATGGCTGATCTGGCTCAGGTAGAAAAAAGACTGGAAAAATCAAGAAAGCAGGCCAAAAGTGGAGATAAAATTTATCTTAAAGAAGTATCTGCCCTGGAGAAAATTACGGAAGCTTTAGAGGAAGGTAAAAATATTCGTCAATTAGAGCTTGCTGAAACTGGAGAACGCCTGGTTAAAGAATTACAGCTTTTAAGTGCTAAACCAATAATTTATCTGGCTAATGTAAATGAAGATGATATAAATACCAGTCAAAATGAACTGGTCAAAGATGCAAAAACTCATGCTGAGAGGGATGGAGCAAAAGTAGTAGAAATAAGTGCTAAAATCGAATCAGATATTGCTGAACTGGATGAGGGAGAAAAAGAAATGTTTTTAGATGAGTTGGGGCTCAACAATTCGGGCCTGGATCGAGTAATTAAAGCTGGTTATGAATTATTAAATCTGCTTACTTTCCTGACCGCAGGGGAACAGGAATGTAGAGCCTGGACGGTAGAAAAAGGTTCCACAGCTCCTGAGGCAGCAGGTAGAATCCACAGTGACATGCAAAAAGGATTTATTCGGGCAGAAATTGTCAGTTTTGAGGATTTAAAGCGAGTCGGTTCGATGGCGCAGGCCAGAGAAGAAGGCTTATTAAGACTGGAAGGAAAAGATTATATAATGCAGGACGGAGATGTTTGTCACTTCAGGTTTAATATCTGATCTTATTTGAGTTATAATTTACATACAATCTCCATTTACGGCTTCAATAGATAGCTGATTATTAATTATTTGAACTCCCTTCGGTCAAACAGCAAATAATTTTAACATAATCAGCTATATTTCAGCCTATTACGATTGAAGTTGTAAATTATATCTCAAATAATCTAGTTGGTATAAAGCTTTAAACACTTATTTTTCTAATATAACAGTGTAATATGGTTTTATTTTGAAAAATCTTTTCGCATTTAATTTTCAAAAAAATTACTTCGATTGAATTCACAAATTAAACTATTGATAATCTCGTTAATAAATCACTCTGATAAAGTCAGGATAAAAAAATGCTAAAAAATTTGGATCAAAAATTATTTTTAAAACTGTATAATTTCACACAAAAACACTCAGGGCTTGCCGGGACAGCAATTTTTATTACTAAATTTGCACCCAGGTTCTTTTCAACTATCTATTTTGCTGCAGTAGTCTGGCTTATTTATATTAATGATGCAGGGCTAAAGCAGTTTGTTTTTGCTCCGGCAGTAGTATATTCACTGGCAAAAATCATTCCCTATCTATACAATCGAAAACGACCTTTTGCAGATTTAGAGGTCCAGAGTCTGGTTGAACAGAGAAATGACCATTCCTTTCCCAGCACTCACAGCAGCAGTTCTTTTATTATTGCGCTGGCCTTTTTAAATCTTAATCTTTTGGCAGGGCTAATACTTCTTGCTGCGGCTGCTGCAACAGCTATTTCCAGAGTAATGGTCGGAGTACATTATCCTTTAGATATTGTGGGGGCTGTAACAATAGCCTTTACAGTCCATTTTATAGTGATAAGTTTTGTTTAAATTTCAAATCAGCCCAATTCAAATTTCAGGAGGAGGTAAAATATTAAAGAAATAATAGACGATGGAGCTCAGGTGATTCTTTTACCTCGTCCCCGCCGATTTGGAAAAACATTAAATCTCTCAATGATATAATAAGGGATTTAATAATTAATAGTGAAAGTGAGGTTAAAAAAGACCTTGAAATTCTATTAAAAGGTGAGACAATTAATAAAAAAATTGATGAGAATATTATTTTTTCAGAGATTGATAAAAAAGTTGAGGTGAGAAAAGCTTAAGCTAATTTTTAGTGAAAGCCTGATTGGTTTTAGCTTTTTATTTTAAAATTCGACAAAAAACGACAAGTAAACGGTAGGTGTACGTAAAATAAAACTTGAATTTTAAGCTAATAGCTGGTATAATTTAGATTGGTTAAAAATCCATGCTCTGCTAGCAGCAGGGCCATTAGTCCGTGTGGAGGAGGTGAATGTAAATGGAAGCAAGAAAAAGAGATTACGAAACAACTTTTGTACTTAAACCAGATCTTGAAGATGAAGAAAAGCAAACTATCCTTCAGCGTGTAAAGAATGCTATTTCAGATCATGAGGGAGAAGTAACCGAGGTTGACGCCTGGGGTAAGAAACAATTGGCATATGAGATTAAAGATTACCGTTCTGGTGATTATACAATCTTAGAATTTAATGCTCAAACTACAGTAGTTAATGAATTAGAAAGAATCTTTAAGATTATGGATGGTGTACTTCGTTATTTAGTAGTTAGAAATGATGCATAATATAAATTTAGGTGGTGAATACTCTTGTTAAATAGAATTGTTTTAATCGGCCGCCTGACACGAGATCCTGAACTTCGCTATACCAGTAATGGAACTCCAGTCTGTAATTTTACACTGGCAGTAGAAAGAAATTATACTAACCGTGATGGAGATAGAGATGTTGATTTTATCAACAGTGTAACCTGGCGGGGTCTGGCGGAAAATTGTGCCCGTCATCTCGGAAAAGGTAGACTGGTTGGAGTTGATGGATCCTTACAGATTCGTAAAAGTGAAAACAACAACAGAACTTATATAAATCCTGAAGTTAACGCCGACAATGTGCGTTTTCTGGACTTCGGCAGCAGTAATAGCCGCAGTAATAATCAGGGAC
>JAXKWB010000016.1:0-7849 GCA_036172385.1 Halanaerobiales bacterium
CCAAGTTCATCTAGAGCATCAACATACTTTCTTATATTTTCCTGATTTTTTATTTGAATTCTTATTTTATCTGAAAAAAATTCAATATTTTGGTCAGAAAACTCATTCCTAATGCTTTCCACTTTTTTAAGACAGCCTCTCCCCGTAGAAAGCTCTAAAACATTTTTTGCTTTATTGTTTAAAAGATTTTCTATTTTATCAATATGTTTAATTTTTCCTTCAACTAAAAAAGCTACTCTATCTGATAACCTTTCTGCCTCTTCTATGTAATGGGTTGTTAAAAATATAGTTGTACCATCGTTATTTAATTTTTCAATTAGATTTCTGATCTGTCTGGCACTTGCAACATCAATACCTGTAGTTGGCTCATCTAAAAACAGTATTTTAGGTTTATGAATAATAGCGGCAGCAATTGTCAGTTTCCGTTTCATACCCTTTGAATAAGCTTCAAATTTTCTATCCGCTGCATCTATCAGGCCAAATTTATTTAATAATTCCTCTGCTCGCTTTTCTCTTTCACTTTTATTGATTCCATAGAGCGAAGCAGCAAAAATGAGGTTTTCAAATCCACTTAATTCAGGATAAAGATTGCTCTCACTGGCAACTACACCAATATCTTTTTGAATATCCGTTTTATTCTTTTTGCCATTGATATAACGCTCTCCAGATGTTATTTTACTTAAACCTGTGAGCATATTAATTGTCGTCGTTTTACCGGCACCATTAGGACCTAAAAAAGCAAATATCTCATTTTCATTGACTTTAAAAGTTACATTATCAACTGCAGTTAAATTTTTATATTTTTTAGTTAGATTATTAACCTCAATAATAGTTTTATTATTCTTTTTTCTACTCATTAAAGTCTCCCCCATTATATTTAATTTAGTATTTGCTTAATTAAATTATAAATCACTTAATTAAAAAAGTCAAAAAGTTTTGCTTAGAGATATGGTTTGAGTATTACAAGTTTTAAATATTTACCCCAAATCTCTGCAGTATAAAAATTATTGCAAAATATACAGCAACCATGACTACTGTAGATATAACTAATGAGAGATAAAAATTTAGATCAGTCTTTAATAATAATGGCAGGACTATAAAAAAAGATAGGGATGGGATAACCATCCAAAAAATGCTTTTTGATAACTGAGCTACCTGGTCTTTACTCTCCGTATCTATATAAAGCCAGATAATTCCTAAGTACGAAACTAAGGGAAGTGAGGCCAAAATCGCACCTAAAAGAGAACTCCTTTTGGAAACTTCGGAGATAGCTACGATTATTACTGCTGAAATTATAGTTTTAAATATTAAATATCCCATATATATCTGCTCCTAAAATAAATAACTAAAAACCATTAAAACTAAAATAAGAAAATCAATATTGCTAAAATATATATTCCATATAATAAATTAAAAGTAAATATCTCAGCCTTTGTAAAACCATATCTTTCTCTATTTTCCCTAATAAAAATTGTATAAAATAAAGGCATTAATGCTATAAACAAAATATTAATTATATATAAAGTTAAATCAGTAATAACTGTGCTCACCAGAGCCAGGGGAACAAATCCAATAGTCAAAGTAATAACATTATCTGCGATAACACTTGTCGTACCAGAAGTTACTTCTCCTTCCTTTGATATATTCCAGGCCTGAAAAATTTCTGGCAAGGTAGTTAAAGGACCTGTTATAAATAAACCACCGATAAGCTGAGGTATCCCCAGAATTTGAACAATATTCTCAGTTGCTCTCACAATATAATATGCACCAATAGCAATTGCTGCAGCACCACCAATAGAAAGTATCAATTTAGTCCAAGTCCAACTTACCTCCTCTCCCTCCTGTTTCCCTGTCATTATTGCCTGGAAGAGAAATATAATGTAAGCTATCAGCATAATATATCCATCTACTGGCTGCAGGCCTCGCCAGCCCTGAGGCAAAGTTAAAAAAACAGTTAAAACAATGATAGCCAGATAAGGTAATGCAAGAACTTTGACAGTTCGTTTATTTAATGCAAGGAAGTCATTTTCCAGATGCTGTTCATGTTTTTGATTATTTTTATATGATTTTCTGGAAGCAAAATAGGAAACAGTAATAATTAAAGGAATAGAAATTATATTTGAACCCAATAAATTGCCTAAACCAATATCTGAGACTCCTCTTACTGCACTTGTTATATTAATAGATACCTCTGGACTGGCAGTAACAATAGCCAGAAGAGCTGCACCAGCGGAAGAAGTTAACCCCCACTGTCTGCGTAACATTTTTAAGGGAAATGATAATTTACCTGCTCCCCAGTGAGCAGCCCAGGCTGATATTAGTAAAACCCCAAACCAAAAGAATAATATTTTGATCACCTCTTTTATTTAATACTCCAGAATTAATATTCATTTAATTTACACAATCTTTTCCTCATACAGTTATAAATATTTTCTTTATAACTACACCTCTATATCTTTAAAATACTGAATAAATTCTTTTTTATTCAAAAAAATTTGATTTCTAATTCCCAGTTCCTGAGCTAAAGCCGTAACAGCAGGCATCTCTAAATGAGCTTTTTGGAGTATCTTTTTTTGGGCAAAAACTTCAGCAGTTGGCCCGTCAGCCAGAATCTTTCCCTGATTTAACACAATTATCCTTTCAAAAACTTCAGCTACAAAATCCATATCATGATTAATTGTAAGCACCAGTTTACCTGATTCAATCTCTTCTCTGATAATTTTTTTGATTAAAGCTATATTTCTATAGTCCTGACCGATAGCAGGTTCATCAAAAATAATAATTTGAGGTTCCATGGCCAGGATAGAAGCAATGGTAACCAATTTTCGTTCTGAAAGACTTAAATCATAAGGATTTTCATCAGCAATTTCCGAAAGTCCCAGTCTTTCAATAGCTTTTCTGGCCCTCTCCTCTGCTTTAGTCTCTTCAAAATCAAGATTTAAAGGCCCAAACTTTACTTCTTCCAGAACATTATTCTTAAAAATCTGATCACTTGGATTTTGGAAAACCAGTCCAATCTCACGAGCTAAAGCAGCAGCAGTATGTTCTTTTGTATTCTTATCGTTAATTAAAATATCACCTTTTTGAGGTTTTAAAAGTCCTTTTAGCAGCTTGACTAAAGTGGTTTTACCTGCCCCATTCTGACCAATTATTGCTGTAGATTTCTCAGCAAGAGAAAAACTGAGATCTTTGAGTACTGGTATTCCCTGATTATAATGAAAAGAAAGATTATTAACCGATATTTTTGCCATATTTCGCCACCAACATTTCTTTGATTTCTGATTTTCTAATAGGATACTGATCTTTATCATTTTTTAATCCTAATTCCCTGGCTATCTCAGTATAAATGGGTGCTCCCATTCCCATCTGCTCCAGGTCATTTCGAGAAAAAACTGCTGCTGTGTCATCATAAGCTACAATTTCTCCCTGATTTAAAAATAGAATCTTATTAGCATAGTCAGCTAACTTATTTAATTTCTGGCTGACCAGAATAACTGTTAAATTCTCTTCTCTCAAGCGAGAAACTGCTTTAAAAACCTCTTCTGTTCCCTGTGGATCAAGCTGTGATGTTGGTTCATCTAAAACGAAAACATCTGGTTTTAAAGCCATGATACTTGCAATGGCCAGCCTCTGCATCTGACCTCCTGATAGTTCAAAGGGATTATTATCTTTCACCTTATTTAAATCCATTAGATCAAGATACTTATCAATTCTTGCGATCATTTCTTCTCTTTCTACCCCATTATTTTCCAGACCAAAGGCCAGCTCATCATAAACAGTCAGTTTGGCCCCTGAAATCTGATTAAAAGGATCCTGGAAAACTAAACCAACCTTTAAAGATATTTCAGCAATACTGCTGTTTAAGGTATTTAATTTGTCAATTAAGATCTCCCCCTCAAATTCTCCTTTGTAAAAATGAGGGATTAATCCTACAAGAGATTTACAGAGAGTTGATTTTCCAGCTTTATTAGGACCAATAACTCCTATAAAGTCTCCTTTTGCGACTTCCAGAGAAATATTGTTTAAGGCTTTGTTTTCAGCTAGTAAATACTTGTAGGATAAATTATTAATAGTAATTTTTTTCATAAAACCAGCCTCCAGGCCAATACTGCCGTCAGGAATAAGAAAAAGAAAACTCTAAGCTGCTTCATTCCGCCAGGTACTTCTTCCTGATGCAGGAATGTTTTTTTAGTAGCAGCAGAAAAACCTCTGACCTCCAGGGCTATTGAACGCTCATGAGTGTTTACTAGAGAACTCATAACCAGAGGTCCAATCAGTGGTATAAAAGCTTTAATCCGGACCCAGAGACTACCCTCTGTTTCCATTCCGCGAGCTCTCTGGGCATCCATAATTATAGAAGCATTACTGGACATCATAGGTATTATCTGCAGAACTGAGTGCATAATATAGCCCAGTTTTGCCGGCATTCCTCTTCTCACCAGTGATTCTATCATCTCAGCTGGAGGTGTAGTTAAGATTAGAAGAGAAAAAGCTAACAAAACATTAATTGCCCTTACAGAAATTTTGGCCGCATAAAGTATTCCTTCAACATAAAAACTCAGATTAAATATAGTAAAGAGTTTTGTCTGATTTGCCCCATAAAACATTCCCTGAATAACAAAAATAGTCAGGATGATTATAAATACAAAACTAATTATAGGAATCACCCGTTTTATCACCTTAGCCAGCAGCAGAAGCAGTAAATTAATTAAAGTTAAACTGAAAGCAAACATTAAAGTCGGCATAATAAACGGCGAAATTACAGAAACAAAAACATAAATAATTTTAGTAAGTGGATCAATTTTATGAATTAAACTATTTCTTTTTACATATAAACTGAGAGATCTCAAGCTCCCGGCCTCCTCTATTAGCTTTCTTCAAAAAGTACAGTTATTCGTTTAGGTAAACCCTTATAAATAATATAAGCGATAATAGTAGTTGCTATCTTATCGGGTAAGTCTACTGCCAGCTCATCCAGTCCAGAAGCAAGCCAGACTGGCCAGTTTGCTGAACGGAGAATTCCAAAGAGAGCATCTCCCCAAATATTTCCTGTCTGACCTCCCCAAAAAATTATATTAATTGGAGTAGAAACAATAGTCGAGACTACTGCAATAACAACACCCATTATCACAGCTCTTTTCATATTTTTTACAAATCCCATTCTGGCCATAACCCCGGCAGTAATACCAATAGCAACACTGGTGATTCCATAGGCAAAAGAAACAGGACTGATTGTCAATCCATAAATCACATTATTTATTCCACCACTAATTGCCCCCACCCAGGGTCCAGCAAGGATACCGGCCAGAATTGTACCAATCGAGTCCAGCCAGAGCGGTAATCTTAAAGTCTGAGCAAATAATTTGCCCACATAATTAATTCCAATACTGACAGGTATTAATACCAGCGCCATAGTTGAAAAATTAAAAGACCATAAACTCTTTTTTTGATCATTTCGCATAATCTTTCCTCCTTAGTTTAATTGATCAAAATGTATTCTTTAATAATTAACTTATTAAGTTATTTCTTTGAAAAAAAATTAATTCCTGCTTAATATACTGTAAATAAAATTAATTTATACCACTCTCAAAATATACTTGACAGCTAAATAATTTTATGCGATAATATTAATTGATAACAATTATCAATATCAAATAGCAAACTATAAATCAAACTAATAGGAGGTACATAAAATGTCATTAGTAGGAAAAGAAGTACTGCCCTTTACGGCACAGGCATATCAAAATGGAGAATTTTTGGAAGTTACAGAGGAAGATTTTAAAGATCAGTGGAGTGTTGTTGTTTTTTATCCGGCTGATTTTACCTTTGTCTGCCCGACTGAATTAGCAGATTTACAGGACGAATATGATACTCTAAAGGAACTTGGAGCTGAAGTTTATTCAGTTTCAGCAGATACCCATTACACTCACAAAGCCTGGCACGATAATTCGCCAACAATTGGTGAGATTGAATTCGTGATGGTTGGAGATCCTTCTCATACCCTCTGCAAAAACTTTGATGTTTTAATTGAAGAAGAAGGTCTTGCCGATCGCGCAACTTTTATAATTGATCCAGATGGAATAGTTCAGGGTATAGAGATCAATGCTGGAAATCTCGGAAGAGATGCCAGTTCTATTGTCAGCAAAATTAAAGCTGCTCAATATGTAAGGAACAATCCAGAGGAAGTTTGTCCTGCCAAATGGAAAGAAGGAAGTAGAACTCTTAAGCCGGGGTTAAACCTTGTTGGAAAAATATAAAACTAAAACAATTATAAAATATTGAGCCACCTTTCACTAATATAGTGATTGGTGGCTTTTTAAATTTATATTATTAGGACAATTCTTGCCAAAAATTAAGTTTAGATTTATTTTTTAGATATCATTTACACTGTTAAGTAAATTATCTTTCTTTATTTACTTCTACATAAATATTTTCTGACATTCTTCTTAATAATTGTCTAATCATTATATTTTCTTCCTCACTAAAATCTGAAGCCAGTACTCTTGTAATATCTTTAAAAATTTCTTTTATTTCTTCCTTTAAAGCTTCTCCTTTTTCTGTTACATATAAATTTTTTATCCTTCTATCATCTTTATTTCTTCTTTTTTCTATATACCCCTCTTTCACCAATCTATCCAGCAGTTTTGAGATAGTTACCTTATCTGATTTATAAATCTCGGTTAGTTCTTCCTGATTAACACCCTGGTTATCGTACAGGGCTTTTAAGATGTGAACCTGATCAATATTTAAATTAAATTTATTTGCTCGTTGATTAATATAATATTTTATATGTTTTGAAATTGTTGTGATATAGCGACCCAGTGATTCTCTCATTTAAATCCTCCTTCTAATAAAATATTCTTTTTTTATTATATTATAATTCTAGCACAGCTAAAAAACAGTTTCAAACTTAAACTATATAGTTGCAATTATAAACTATAATTGTTATAATCAGTAATAGTTGAAAAATGAAACTAGTTAGGGAGATGATAATTTTGAAAAAAATAACTGAAGCAAAATTAACAGAAGGAAATATAACAACTCAATTAATTAAATTAACACTACCGATGATTGTTGGGATGCTGGGAATGGTTCTTTTTAATTTAACTGATACATATTTTGTAGGGCAGCTGGGAGCTGATCAACTTGCAGCTCTTTCTTTTACTTTTCCGATAGTCTTAATTATTAATAGTTTTATTCTAGGAATTGGAATCGGAACTACTTCGATTATCTCAAAATATATTGGAGGTAAAGAACAAAATAAAGTTAGAAGAACTGCCACTGATAGTTTAACCCTGGGACTTATAATGACTACTGTAATTATCCTTATTGGAATATCAACTATTCGACCTCTCTTTTCACTACTGGGAGCAGAGGGTATTATTTTAGATTATATTGTAGAATATATGTCTATCTGGTATTTTGGCTCTTTTATGGTTGTAATACCAATGATTGGAAATAATATAATCAGGGCTCTGGGGGATACTAAGGTTCCTGGTCTAATTATGGGAATTAGTGCAGCGGTCAATATTATTCTTGATCCCATACTTATTTTTGGCTATGGACCTTTTCCTACTCTTGGGATTAGCGGGGCTGCTATTGCAACAGTTTTTTCCAAAACTATTACCGCTATCACTGCACTTGGAGTCCTACATTTTAGAGAAAATATAATTTCTTTTGCCAAATTCGAAATTAAAAAAGCGATAGAATCATGGAAAGGAATACTTTACATTGGTATGCCAAATGCTTTAATTCAAATGGCATTACCGGTCAGTTCAGCCATTATAACCAGGTTACTTGCTTCTTATGGTGTAAATATAGTTGCAGGCTTTGAAGTAGCAACTAAAAT
>JAXKWB010000017.1:0-6221 GCA_036172385.1 Halanaerobiales bacterium
CCATACTTCCCTTTCCAAATTGTCCTTCTGTCAGATGTTTTTCTATTTCAGAAATGCTGACTTCTTTTAAAGCTCTCTCTTCGGCTGTTCCATAATTAATCATTACATTATCAACATCTGTTAATATCAGAAAGAAATCTGAGTTCGTATTTTGTGCTAAAATGCAGCCGGCCTTATCTTTATCAATTACCGCTTCTATTCCCTTAAACCCAGCTTCTGTTTCAACAACGGGAATTCCGCCCCCTCCTGCTGCAATGACGATTCGATTTTTCTCAATTAAATCATTAATCAATTCTTTTTCCATAATTTTTAGCGGCTCTGGTGAAGGAACAACTCTTCTCCAGCCTCGACCGCTGTCTTCAACCCATTTTTCTCCTTTTTCTCTTTCCTGTTTTAAGGCATGTTCTTGCTTAAAAAATGGTCCCACTGGTTTTGAAGGCTGCTTAAATGCAGGATCATCTTCAGCAACCAGAACCTGGGTTACTACTGAAGTACTATGTATCTTAATATTTTTATTTTTAAAAACATTCAAAAGACTATTTTGAATCATATAGCCAATAAATCCCTGAGTCTGGGCTCCACAAAAATCCAGGGGGAGTGCTGGTATTTCTCTTGAAGCAGCCTGCTGAATTAATATATTCCCAACCTGAGGTCCATTACCATGGGTAATAATAATCTCATGCCCTGCAGCTGCTAATTCCCCTATCTGCTGACAACTCTGATATACATTGGCCATTTGTTCAGCTGCCTTGCCCTTTTGGCCTGGTCTTAAAATTGCATTTCCTCCTAAAGCGATTGTAAGTCTCATCCTCTAACCTCCAGATAAATATTAATTTACACTTAATAAATTAAATAATATTTAATTATATAACAATAGTATAATATCTTTCTGAAAATTACAATATGTTTTTAGATATTTATGCCTGCATACAAAAATAAGACCTGCTTATTAAAATAACAAGCAGGTCTTATAATTAATATATTGTAAATTGATTACGTGTACCTGGTACCTAGATATTATTACTCCTGATATTTTTTAACAATAATACATGCATTTTGTCCACCAAAACCAAATGAATTACTCAAAGCAGCATTTAATTTAACTTCTCCTGCTTTATTTGGCTGATAATCAAGGTCACAGCCTTCTCCACCCTCTTCGAAGTTAATAGTCGGAGGTACAATATCTTCCTTAACTGCCATTGCAGAAATAATAGTTTCAATTCCACCAGCAGCTCCTAATAAATGTCCGGTCATTGATTTTGAAGAAGATACTTTAAGATTATAGGCATGATCTCCAAATAATTTTTTAATTGCTGTTGACTCATACTTATCATTTAAAGGTGTTGATGTTCCATGAGCATTAATGTAATTGATATCTTCTGGCTTCATACCCGCTCTATCAACTGCAGCCTTCATTGCTCTAACTGCACCTTCTCCTTCTGGTGCTGGAGAAGTGATATGATAGGCATCACCGGAGGCTCCATAACCAACAACTTCGGCAATAATATTGGCTCCCCGCTTTTTAGCACTTTCCAGAGTCTCTAAAATAACAATTCCTGAACCTTCTCCAATTACAAAGCCATCACGATCCTTATCAAAAGGACGGCTTGCCTTTTTTGGCTCCTCATTTCTGGTTGATAATGCTTTCATATTCCCAAAGCCGGCAACTGCAGATGGAGTAATCGATGCTTCTGTACCACCAGCGATCATAATATCAGCAGCACCTCTTGTAATAGTTTCAAAAGCCTCTCCAATAGCTGTTGTTGCAGATGCACAGGCTGTTACTGTATTCATGTTTGGCCCCTTTGCACCGGAATAAATTGCAACATTGCCTGCTGCCATATTGGAAATCATCATCGGGATAAAGAAAGGACTTACTCTTCTTGGCCCTCTGCTGTTAAGCTTTTCTACCTGTTCTTCAAAAACTTCAATTCCCCCAATACCGGATCCAACAATAACACCAGTCCGATCAGCAATATCATCAGTTATTTCCAGATCTGCGTTTTCTAGGGCTTTCATTGCAGAAACAATAGCATACTGACTGTAAAGAGCTAAACGCTTTGCCTCCTTACGATCTATGTATTCTCCTGGATCAAAATCCTTCAGTTCTGCTCCGATCTGACTTGGAAAATCGGAAGCATCAAAATTTTCTATTTTTGAAACACCTGATTTACCGGCTTTAATATTTTCCCAGAATTCATTTAACTCTGTCCCTAAAGAATGTACAACACCAGCACCTGTGATTACAACTCTTTTACTCATTTAATTAATCTCCTCCTAAAACAGTCTAATTAATTCAAGTATTAATTTGCTTTAATTTATTCTTAGTTCAATTTTTTTAAAGTCTTTTTTAAACTTTTTTCATCTTCAACATTATAGGCATTAAGTGAGCGGTCTATTCTTCTCATTAAACCTTTTAACACTCTTCCTGGACCCACTTCAACATAATCTTCGTAATCATCCTCTTTAAAACGCTCAATTGTTTCTACCCAGCGCACACTATTATCCAGCTGTTTTATTAAAGCAGATTTTATTTCACTGCTGCTATTTACATAATCAGCTGTAACATTAGCAATTAAAGGTATCTGAGCATCCTTAAACTCTACTGCTTCAATTGTATTTTTTAATTCCTCTTTAGCTGGCTCCATTAAAGGAGAATGGAAAGCTCCACTAACTGAAAGAGGAATAACTCTTTTGGCACCTTTTTCTGCAAGTGCTTTTTCGGCTGCTCCTACTGCTTCAACTTCTCCGGAGATAACAACCTGACCGGGAGAATTATAGTTTGCAACTGTTACGATACCATTAACTTCTTCTAAAACTGCTTCTACTTCTTCGTCAGCAAGTCCAATAACTGCTGCCATGGTTCCTTTACCTTCCGGGTCGGCCTGATCCATCAATTCACCACGGCGGCGAACTAATTTTAAACCATCCGCAAAAGAAAGCACACCAGCTGCATACAGGGCAGAATATTCTCCCAGACTGTGGCCGGCAGCGGCTGCAGGCTGAATATCATTTTCAGCAAGAACAGCTTTAACCATTGCACTCACTGTATAAATTGCAGGCTGTGTATTTTTAGTATCATTTAAATCTGCTTCCGGACCATTAAAAATCAGATCTTTTAAATCAAAGTCCAATATTTGATTAGCTTTATCTAAAACATTTTTAGCTGCTTCATAATTTTCATACAGCTCTTTTCCCATACCAACATACTGTGAACCCTGACCTGAGAACATAAAAACTAAATTATCACTCATTGTAAAGCCTCCAGTTTAATATTTTTTTCACTTATTTTTCTAATATATTTTAATTTATTTTAGGTCATTCCACTCTAAAACTGCAGATGCCCAGGTTAGTCCGGCACCAAAAGCCACTAAAACAACCTTATCACCATTTTTGACCAGACCTTTTTCTTTAGCCTCTGTCAGTGCAATTGGCACTGAAGCCGCTGATGTATTTCCATATTCAGGTAGATTAACATAGACCTGATCATCAGAGAGTTTTAACCTTTTAGCTGCTGCCCCAATAATCCGGGTATTTGCCTGATGTGGAACCAGTAAGTCAACTTCTTCTTTTTTTACTCCAGCTTTTTTGAGCACTTTTAGTGATGCCTTACCCATTGTTTTCACAGCAAACTTAAAAACCGGAGTTCCTTCCATATATAAAAAATGACCGGCTTGATCAATTGTCTCATGAGAAGCTGGCTGTTTTGATCCTCCAGCTGGCTGGTATAAAGCATTTGCCCCTGAACCATCAGAGCCTAAATCGGTAGCAAGAAATCCACCTTTGTCTGCAGCAGATAAAATTGCCGCTCCTGCACCATCTCCAAATAAAACACAGGTTCCTCTGTCTTCCCAGTTTAAAATTTTGGAAAGAACTTCAGTACCAATGACCATTACATTATCATACATACCTGATTCAATAAAATTGGCAGCTACACTAACTCCGTATACAAAACCGGAACAGCCAGCTTCTAAATCAAAAGCACCAGCATTGTTAGCTCCAATTTTATCCTGAATAAGACAGGCAGTAGCTGGAAACATCATATCTGGAGTAATTGTAGCTACAATAATTAAATCTAAATCATCAGCTTCCAGTTCGGCATCTTTTAGAGCTTCTTTTGCAGCTTCAACTCCCAAGTCAGATGCTGCCTGATCATCAGCAGCAATTCTTCTTTTTTCTATTCCTGTTCTAGTTTTAATCCATTCATCAGAAGTATCTACTATTTTTTCTAAATCATGATTTGTCATTACTTTATCCGGGAGATATTTACCCAGACCTGTTATAGTTGCTCTACGCAAAATATTCACCTTCCTTAGTTGGTCTATATAAATTTATATCACTTTTTCGACTCTTAGTCAAGTTTAGCAAAAAAAAGGTACCGGGTACCTGGTTAATTATAGAATAATAAAATCAGAAATTAAAATTATTCAAATTAGCCAGATGACCAATACCAAAAAGTTAAAACTAAAATAAACCAAGCTGACATTTAACTATCTTTACATCTTGTTCTTTTACAATCTTACCAATCTGACCAACTGAAATATTAAGTAGGTCTGCTAAAAGAAAAGCCTGGTTACAGGTCATTTTTTCTGGCTGAATTGTAAATGATAAATTGTTTAGTTTGCCGGCTGAAAGGAGAGCGTTAGTATTTATTTTTATATTGGCTCTATTTTTTACCATTTTTGCAGAATCTTTCTCCGGTTCATCATTATTTTCTAAATAAAAAAGTAGATCTGGATTTAAAAAATTAATAATTGTATTTCCTTCAATAAAAAGTCTTTCTATATCATCATCCAATAAATTTCGGGCCAACTGATAAGCACTTGGAAGTTCTGCAGCAGGACTTTCTAATAGTATAACTTTATCTGCACCATGCTCAACAACTCTTGCTGTGTCAGTGCCTGCCTGGTTAATCACCTTGGGATCGTTAATTACCTTGTACTGATCAAGTTCATTATCGATCGATGTTTTAATGACTGCAGTTCTGGGACCGCTGTCTTTCAACATTAAGGAAATCAAAGTCGTCTTACCCGCTTTACTGGCAGAAGCACTGACTCCTATCATTTCCATTATTATTCCTCCTTATAAGCGCAATTTATTACCAAAACAAATATTGTGCTATTTTTCACCAATTGATGGTACACATTTAAATAGTAAAGGAAATCTTAAAAAAAATCAAATCCCAGGCCTTAAAAAGGTAAATTTATTCTAATTTTTGAGCTTGATTTTAAAAATTTAACCATTTAAAATTTCTATTTTATCTCCTGCCTTAATCTCGCCACCTTTAATTACTCTTGCAAAAACTCCTTCTCTGGGCATTACACAGTCCCCGATAGTCTGCCTGATTTCACAATCATGATGACATTCCTTACCAATTTGAGTAATCTCCAGCAGAATTTCCCCATTAATTCTTAGTTTTTGGCCTACGGGCAGTTTAAACAAATTTTCGATTCCGACTGTTGTTATATTTTCTGCAAAATCGCCAAAATCCAGTTCATAACCCTGACCCTTCATTTTATTAATGCTGCTTTGATCCAGAAGGCTGAGCTGTCTGTGCCATTTTCCGGCATGAGCATCACCTTTAAGCCCAAAATTTTCAATCAGCTCACCTTTTTCTATCATCTTTTTAGTTGTTCCTTTTTCTTCACTTAGACAAACTGCTTTAACTTTTGCTTCCATTTGCCGCACCTCTTAAATTAATTTTTATTTTGATGTTCGGTAATTTCTCCTTTTAAGATTTTAACTCCATGAGGTATAATGTCGATCACTGCCTGCAGACATTCTCTGACTGCTTTCGGACTGCCAGGAAAATTAATAATTAAAGTCTTGCCTCTAATTCCGGCTCTGGCACGCGATAAAGCAGCCTGAGGGGTAATAGAAATTGTATCAGCTCTAATTTTTTCTGGAATTCCAGGCACCTCTTTTTCTAAAATCTCTAATGTAGCCTCAGGAGTAATATCTCTTTCAGCAAAACCTGTACCACCTGTGGTTAAAATTAAATCAGCCATTTTTTGGTCAGCTATTTTAATTAAAGCTTCTTTAATCTCTTCTTTTTCATCAGCAATTATTTCTTCATAAGCTATTTCGGCACCTATATTTTCCATCATCTCTTTAAGTACAGGACCACTTAAATCTTTTCTGGCTCCCCGGGAACCCTTATCACTGATTGTTAAAACAGCAGTTCTTATTTTATAGTTATTATTCTTTTCGCTCATAAATAC
>JAXKWB010000018.1:0-6790 GCA_036172385.1 Halanaerobiales bacterium
TTGACCTTTAACTCTTTTAAATACTGCATTCAAAATTTTCTTTGTGAGCATTTTTAAAACCTCCTGATTTTTTATTTTAATACCTATTTCTAAATTATCATTTAATATTTTAGCAGTTGTTTAAATATTTTTAGACGCTTCTATTTTTAGTTTATAATTTTTTAGCTGTTAACTCAAACTTCTAATCCTGATATTTATTCTTCAATCTCTAAATTTTTACCATAATTATAGCCCAGATCATAAAGCTCCTGGCTGTATTTAGTATTCAAAATATTATATTTTGCGATTCCAGTTGGCTCAATATAAATATCTGCTTTTTTTCTGAGCTCCATTGCTTTAACCAGTGTTTTTAACTGAAAAGTTCTAACAGCTATATCAGTAATACTTTCTATTTTTTCTTTTAAATTCACCGGCATAACATTGACAGCAATTATTTTATCACATTTATTGAGGAGGGGAGTAACCGGTAGATTTTCAAATAAACCGCCATCAACATATAAGTCTCCATTAATTTCAACCGGAGAAAAAAGTACCGGAATTGAGGAAGAAGCCTGAATGATTTTTATCAAATCTCCCTCACTAAAATACTCCATCCTCGCTTTTTCTATATTTGCTGCTCCCACATAAAAAGGAATCTTTAATTCTGCAAAAGTCTTAACTCCAAGTGATTTTTTCAAATTTTTAGTCATATTATCTAAAGTAAATATTCCCCGATCTGGAATACTCAGTTTGGCAAAATCAAAAAAATCATTTTCATTAATCAATTCCATAACTTCAGCCGGCTTTTTACCGGCTGCAATAAAGGAGCCCACAATTGCACCAGCACTTACTCCTGCCAGAACATCTGCTTCAATCCCCTTTTCTGCCAGAGCTTTTAAAACTCCCAGGTGGGCAAAGCCCTTAACTCCTCCCCCGGATAAAGCAATTCCTATTTTTTCTGCCATAAAACCATCCTTCCAACTGAATATTTTAAAGCTGACTTCCTAAAATAATTTCCTAATATCTTCTCTCACATATTCTATATCAGATACCAAATTGGTAAAAATCTCCATAATGTTTTCCAGCTCCTGATAAAGTTCTGGATCAGCAATTTTGCGGCTGTCTCTTGGCTGTTCTACCTTTATTTCCTTTTTTATTCCCTCAGCTTCAGCTGCCAGAATATAAATTCTATCAGCAAGCAGCAGTGCTTCTTCCGGATCATGAGTAATCAGGAAAATAGTAATCCCTGTTTCTGCCTGAATGACACTGATTAATTTTCTCAAATTAACTCTCGTTTTCATATCTAGTGATTTAAATGGTTCATCTAAAAATACAAGATCGGGTTTTACTGCAAAAGCTCTTATTAATTCTAAACGCTCCTGCATTCCGCCAGAAAGCTCATGTGGATAAGCATTTTTAAACTGAGCCAGTCCGGATAACTCAAAAAGTAAATTTCTAAGTTCAGCTTCTTTTTCCAGACCGTAATTTTCCTGGACAAAAATAAGATTTTCGGCAGCTGTTTTCCAGGGTAAAAGTCTGGGGGACTGAAAAACATAAGCAAAACGGAGCTTGTTATTTTTTATTATCTGACCCGAATCTGCTTTTTCCAGACCGGAAGCTATCCGAAACAGAGTCGTTTTCCCACTTCCTGAAGGTCCCAGCAGACAGCAGATTTCACCTTTCTTAATCTCAAGATTTAAATCCTGGAGTACTTTTAAACTTTGAAATGATTTATTAATATTTTTGAGTTCTAAAATTCTATTTGCTTCAGTCATTTTTCCACCTGCTGACATGTTCTTTTAGTTTTTCTAAAAGATAATATTCTACAAATAACATAAATAAAATTAAAATTATAGTCCAGGCAAAAAGTCGATCAGTTGCCAGCATAGAATTTGCCCGACTGAGCTGATAACCAATTCCACTTGAGGAAGCAATAAACTCGGCAAAAACCGATGATTTCCAGGCAAAAGCAAAAGCAACACTCAAAGCAGATACTAGAGCAGGTAGTAAAGAAGGTAAATAAATTTCCTTTAAAATTCTAAAACGGGGAGTAGAGTAAGCTCGGGCCATCTCAATCAAATCAGTATTCATTTCTTCTAAACCCTGATAAATATTCACGAAAATAACAGGCATCGAAACAATAAAAATTAGAAAAATTGGTGTTAAATCATCAGCCACTCCAAACCAGACCACTGCCAGTGAAACCCAGATTACTGGTGGTGTAGACTGGATAATTGTAATTAAAGGTCTAAATGTACGCTCCAGCAGAGAAAAACGATGCAGTAGAAGAGCTAGAATCATTCCTGCTATTACAGCCAGTCCATAGGCAATTACAGTTCTTCTAAAAGTAATCAAAAAACTTTCCACTAAAATACCCGAAACAGCAATTTCTTTTAAAGCCTGATAAGTTTCTCCAATCGAGGGCAGGATGAGGCTGTTAAGTCCAGCCGCACCCCTTTCCCAGATTAGAAAAATAATAATTAATAAAATCCAGAATGGTTTAGTAATAAAATTCTTCATCGGGCAGATTTCCACCTATTAATTCCGGATACATTTCTAAAATTTCTCCAAAATAAAGTTCTATTAACTCTCGAGTTTCTGCGTCAGAATAGATATTTAAATTTACCCGGCTAAATGAGCGTTTTAAAAGAGGTGTCGGCATATTAAAATGTCTCGAGGCAAGCTCTGCAGCTGCTGTTGGGTTATTATTAATCCAGGTGATCCCCTGTTTATAATAGCCGTTAATAATATCTGTAAACTGAGAATGTTCTTCAGTAAATTTGCCACTTGCAAAAAGTGCTACAAACGGAATCCGGTCATCACCATGAATTTCCGCCCATTCTTTTTGAATATCCATTGACAGCTGAGCATTTTTTCCTCTGGCCAGACTAACAGTAGCAAGTGGTTCCGGTAAAATAATTGCGTCAAATTCACCGGACATAAATAACTTTGCTGCTCCAGGAAGAGGTCTATAAACTAAGTTTAAATCTTCATCTGGATTCAGCCCATTCTCTGAAGCTAAGTAGCGGGCTAAAAAGTCAAGTGGCCCCCCTTTTAAAGGCAGAGCAAGTTCTTTTCCTTTTAAATCCTGCCAGCTATCTGCCTGAAAACCATTTGTCAGCAGATAATCAATTCCCCAGGTGTTCACATTTAGCATTTTAATATTAAGACCACGATTATAAGCATTGGCACCTACATTACTTCCTGTGATTAAAAAATCAATATTATTTCGCCCCAGCAGGGTAATTCCCCGCTGATGATTTGGTGATAAATTAATATTCAAATTAATTGCAGCTGGAAGCTCTGCCTCTTCCTGCATCCAGAAAAATGGCAGTGCTGCTGGTATATTCGGTGTCTGTACATTAATTTCCAGTGCTGCTGCGGGTAAAACCGTCATCAAAACAAAACTCACAATCATAATTGCTGTTAATAATTTCTTTTTCTTTAACATAAATACCCCTCCATTATTTAAGTACAGCTATACAGCTACCGTTTACTTGTCGAATTTTGTCTAATTTAAATTAATTTTGTCTTAAAAAGATTGTTTTCGACAAAATGCGACAAGAAACGGGAAGTAAACGGTAGGTTGTACGTTAATCGTTTAATAGTCCCTGAATAATTACTTCTGAGGCTTCTTCTTCATCCAGACCACGGGCCATCAGTGTCTGCAGCTGGGTACTGTCCACACTACCAATTGCCGCCTCATGAGTTACTTTTGCCTCTGGATGGCGGACATCTACAATTGGAATTGCCCGGGCAACAGCCTGATCTTTAATAATCTCAGTACAGTCAACATGGCCCATTGCTCCTGCAGCATCTGCAGTCAGTTCATTATAAATTTCAGCCTCTGCCTGATCTTTTAAAGCAATCTTGGAATCTAATACACCTCTCGCTGACTCACCATTTAAATGAGCTGCCTCTCTAATTTTAACCAGATCATCTTTTTGACCGCTAATCCGGGCCAGCATTTCTACTGTTCCGTGCTCTGCAATTTCTGCTTCATAATCAAAATCTATCTTTCCAACTCTACCTTTAAGCAGATCAAATTTAGTAACCAACTTGCCGTGAGCTTCAACATTTATATCCGATCTGGCAATTACTTCTACTCCTCCACTATCACCGTGGAAGTGATGTTCTTTATAAATATAGCTGCCACCTTCTCCGATATTGATCACTGCATCCATGATATGCTCAACTTTGACTGCATTGGGAAAAACACAATCTGCTCTTACTTCTACCTGAGCATTTTTCTGGATTTCGACATTCATATCTATTATCTGTTTACCTTCCTTAGGTAAAACCCCAAAACACATATGCACCGGATTTTTAATTTGATAACCGTCCCTGACAGTAACTTTTACTTTTACCTTGTTAACCTCTACTTTCTCAGCCTCAACTTCCAGCCCTTCAACAGCATGCATTCCCAGAATTTTATCCCTTTCCAGGACCACATGAGCTACTTCACTGTCAGAAAAAATATCATCTCCACCGGCTTCTTTATAGGCATCCACCATCATTTCGTAATCATTCATCAGCTGGCCACCTCCGTCTCACATTCTTCTTCTTTAACACAGGGACCACAAAAAGACTTAAAGTATTCACTAATATCTGAAGGATCACCCTGACGAATAATTTCTCCTTCACAGATTAAGGCTGCTCTATCCGCATATTTAAGCATTTCCTCGGAGTGAGTAATCAATAAAATTCCACTTCCTGATTCCTTAAAATAGTTAATCATCTCAGCTATATTATTTAAAGCAACTACATCAACCCCGGAGTCCGGCTCATCTAAAATAATCAGTTCCGGATGCATTAAAATTAAGGAAGCAAGCTCAATTCTTTTTCTTTCGCCTCCACTTAAACTTTTATCAACATAGCGATCTAAATATTGATAGGGGTTAATTGCCACCTTGTTTAACGCACTTTTCAATTTTTCCTCTGCAACTTCTTCCCCTTTACTTTTAAGTCCTAAAGACAAAAACTCACGCACTGTCACTCCCTGATAACGAGCCGGTTCCTGCCAGGCTAAAGTAATACCCTTTTTGGCCCTTTCGTTAATCGCGAGCTCATTTATTTTTTCACCCTTAAAAATCATTTCTCCTTGTTGAGGGTGATAATTATTGATTCCCATCAGACTATAAGCCAGAGTTGATTTGCCACAGCCATTGGGTCCAATCAGGGCAAATACCTCCCCTTTTTCCAGAGAAAATTCCATTCCCTTTAAAATTACTGCATCTTCAATCTTTAAATGCAGATCTTTAACTTCTAATAATTTTGACATCATATTCCTCCTGTGATTTTATTAAATTCGCCTACCGTTTACCAACCCAATTTTATCCAAATTATTCTTTGCTAAACTAAAAATCTAAGCAAATGGTAAAAATTGGTCCCATAAACGGTAGCTGCACGCTATTCTCTACCCAAAAATTCATTAATCTGATCTGCGTGCCTCCCGGGTATAATCAGGTGATGATTACCAATCGCATCATTTAAAAAATAATCAGAACTCTGAGGTAAAGATATTTTAAGCTGAGTTCGGCAGGCATTGGCTGCGTCCAGATTCTCAATAATCTCACCTTCAGCCACAAAATACTGCTCCAATCCAGCTCCACCTATTTTAAAGACTGTCACCGGACCTTCCTCTAAAATCCCCTGAATCCCAACCCCAATCCCGGTTTCAAAATGAGATCGAATAATATACTCTTTGCTGATATCAGTAGCTACCGTACAGTGAGCAAATAATATCTGATCTTTATTTTTATCAATTGCTGCTGGATTGGCCATAAAAGGCATTTGTCCGGTCAGCTGGTGAGCTAAAAACATTGTAAAAGCAGCTGGAACATCACCTTCACAGCCTGCAACCAGGCCTTCATTATTTAAAAGAGCCAGAGCCAGACAGCCGGTTGTATTGAGCTCCATTACAATGTCAAAACAGCGAATAGTCAGCGCATCCAGATCATTGTTTGTAATTACTTCCTTTAAAGCCAGGTAGATTTTAGAAGCCTCTACCAGATCAGCCTCATTACTTTCTACAATTTCAGCAGCATTTTCTAAAAAATCAGCTGCAATCCGCTTTGCTTTTCCAGCATCAATTTTTTCTAAAGCCTGATATACTTCCTCCAGTTCAAGATCCACAAATTCAGTTCCCCAGTGATGGGCTGCATGTTGATAATCAACCTGACTGCCGATTAACCAATCAGAAGGCTGACCGATAATTCCAATTCTGGCCTCAGCAATACTATCCCTTACCTTTTTATATTCTGCCAGTTCTTCAATTTCATCCACCAGCTCTTCCATCTCCCCATGCAGAATTTTTCCATCCAGTCCCTCTGCATTTAAAAAACTTAAAATTTCCAGAGAGGCAGGGAGAGAATTGTGCAGCTCAGTTGCTAAAAGATAAACTGGCCGGGGAAGATATTCTACATTTTCTGCAAAAATACTTTCCGATCCACCTGATTTAATAAAATTAATAGTCAAATCAAATTGATTAAAATCAGTATATGGGATCTCATCAGCTGCAATATCTTCCAGCTCAAAATTATCCTCCAGAATTTGATACTTAGCTTCTAAAGTTTCATTTATTTTCTTCTGCTCATGAATCTCAGATACAATAGACACTAATGCTATTTTCATTATTCAACCTCCAGCTATTATTTAAAATATATTTTTAATCACAATCAACTTATATTTCTCTACTTCTATTATATTTAATCTAAAAGCTATAAGCAAACAAAAGCGAGATTTTTATTCTATTGTGATATTTTTATCAACATTTAACAAGAAAAAGACCGCCAGTGAAGACGGCCTGAAC
>JAXKWB010000019.1:0-7409 GCA_036172385.1 Halanaerobiales bacterium
CAAATTCTCTTACCAGTGCAGGTACATCATTTTCTGGATTTGAACCCAGAGAACCACTGCAGAGGGTTAGTCCATTATAGGGACTGTCCACCAGCTTAAGGATTTTTCTTAAGTTCTCTTTTTCGGTCACTATTCGGGGTAAACCATAAATTGGCCAGGGTGGATCATCAGGATGAATTGCCATTTTGATATCATTTTCTTCCAATACCTCTAAAATTGATTCTAAAAAATACTTTAAATTATCAAAAAGCTGTTCTTTATCAATATCTTCATACTGTTTCATAATTTCTTTCAACTCAGCCAGTCTTTCTGGCTCCCAGCCTGGAAGTGAAAAACCTTCTGATCCATTATCAAACTCTTCTACTAGTTTAACAGGATCTGTGTTATTTATCCAGTCTTTATCATAAGACATTGTAGTCGACCCATCTGCTAACTCTCTTGCTAAATCAGAACGCAGCCAGTCGAAAACAGGCATAAAATTATAGCAGACTACTTTAATTCCTTCGTCTGCTAAATTTATGAGAGTTTCTTTATAGTTTTCTATATATTTATCCCGCCCCGGAAGTCCTAATTTTATATCTTCATGGATATTAACACTTTCTATAACTTTTAGCTCGAGTCCTGCATCATTTATCTTATTTTTTAAATTTATTATCTTATTTTTTGGCCAGACCTCACCTACAGGAATATCCTGGAGGGCACTAACCACTCCAGTCATCCCTGGAATCTGCTTTATTTCATTTAAACTAACACTATCATCCTCTTCGCCAAACCAGCGAAATATCATTTTCATTGTAATCACCTATTCCCTTAACCATTCAGCCTCTATTTTAATTTAACACCCATTAATTCGATTTCATCCTTACGATGGCAGGAAACCCAGTGGTCACCACCTATATCTACTAACTCAGGTTCCTTGTTTTCACAAACTTCTTCAGCATATGGACAGCGAGAAGCAAAATTACAGCCTTCAATTTCTGCGGATGGGTCAGGTACTTCTCCTTTTAAATTTTCTCCCAGCCACTCCACATGGGGATCTGCTTCCGGTACAGCGTTTAATAAAGAAGCTGTATAAGGATGTTTGGGATTTGTATATAACTCTTCTGTTTCTGCAATCTCAACCAGTTTTCCTAAATACATTACTGCAACTTTATCACAGACATAGCGGATTACACTGAGATCATGTGCTACCATTAATAAGGTTAAATTCATTCTTTTCTTAAGTTCATCTAATAAATTTAAAATTTGAGCCTGAACTGAAACATCAAGAGCTGATACAGGCTCATCTGCTACAACTAATTCTGGTTCTAAGGCCAGAGCCCGGGCTATACCAATTCTCTGACGCTGGCCACCACTAAAAGCATGAGGGTAACGGGTCATATATTTCTTATCTAGACCAACAAGGTCTAGTAATTCTTCTACTCGTTCTTTATATTTTTGTTTGGACCAGCCCTGAACTTTTAATGGCTCAGCAATAATATCCAGGACTGACATTCTTGGATTTAAAGAAGAAAAGGGATCCTGAAAAATCATCTGAATTTCACTGCGTACCTCTTTTAACTCTTTACTGTTAAGTTGAGCTAAGTCTACCACCTCTTCATTTTTTCTTCTAAATAAAACTTCACCTTCTGTAGGGTTAATAGCTCTTAGAATTGAACGAGAAGCAGTTGTTTTACCACAGCCTGATTCGCCTACCAGCCCCATAGTTTCACCTTTATTTAGTGTAAAACTAATTCCATTTACAGCTTTAACATCACCAACATGACTGTTAAAAAAACCTTCAGTTATTGGAAAATATTTTTTTAAGTCACTGACTTTTAAAATTTCATCTTTAGCTAATTTTGCCATTATTTATCACCTAAATCCTGATGTAGAAAGCAATTTACATAGTGATCTTTACTAATTTCCTGTGTTCTCGGAAATGAACTCTCACAGACATCTCCAATTTTTTTGCGGCAGCGGGTATGGAAGGGACAGCCTTCTGGTAAAGAATAGGCATCTGGAACTGAACCTTCGATTGAGGCTAATTTCCCTTTATTGCCGGTCATTTTAGGAATAGATTTTAATAAGTCCTGAGTATAAGGATGAGCAGGGTTATCAAAGATAACTTCTACCGGACCTGCTTCTACAACTCTTCCTAAATACATTACATTGACATAGTCAACCATATGGGCAATTACACCCAGATCATGTGTAATCAAAATCAGAGACAAGTTATAATCTGCCTGCATTTCTTTTATTAATTTTAAGACCTGTGCCTGAATGGTTACATCTAATGCTGTTGTAGGTTCATCTGCAATTAATAGCTGTGGTTCACAGGCTAAGCCCATTGCGATCATTGCCCTCTGGCGCATACCTCCACTATATTGAAATGGGTATTCGTCTATTCTCTGTTCTGGTTTTGAAATTCCTACTTTTTTTAAGAGCTCCAGTGTTTTTAATCTTGCTTTATCTTTATTTATATTTTCATGATAGAGTAATTTTTCCATAATCTGATTACCAATGGTATGAACTGGGCTAAATGCTGTCATCGGCTCCTGAAAAATCATTGACATCTCTGGTCCTCTAATTGAACGCATTTGTTCGCCATCAGCTTCTAAATCAATTATATTATGAGAATTATTATCTTTATCATAGTATTTTATGGTACCATTTGCTATTTCTCCAACTCCAGGTAGTAGTCGCATTACTGAAGTTGAGGTTACAGATTTTCCACACCCGGATTCTCCAACTATACCAACAGATTGACCTCGTTCAACCTCAAAGCTAACTCCATTTAAAGCTCTAACAAGCCCTTCATCAGTTCGAAAATGAACATTTAAATCTTTAACTTCTAATATATTATTATTTGACATTATAATTCACCCTGTCTTTCGCTTGTAGTTTCTTTATTTAGAATAGGGATCCGCTGCATCTCTAATACCATCTCCTAAAAAGTTAAATGCTAGAACAGTAATAATTACAAATAAACCAGGTAACATCATCCAGGGAGCATTAGCTATTGTATAGAGATTCTGTGCTTTCTGCAGTAAAACTCCCCAACTTATTACAGGTGCCTGGAGACCAATTCCAAGAAAACTTAGAGCGGTCTCTCCTAAAATCATTCCTGGAATAGCTAAAGTTAAAGAGGCAATAATGTGGCTCAAAAATGAGGGCAGCATATGAATAAAAATAATTTCCAGGGGATTTCTTCCCATTAAGCGAGCTGCTATTACAAACTCCTCTTCTCTTAAAGACAAAAACCTACCCCTCACTACTCTTGCCAGACTGGTCCAACTCATTAAGGATAAAATAATAGTGATTGCCAGATAAATTTGGATTGCAGACCAATTCGAAGGTAAAGCAGCACTCAATCCCATCCAGAGAGGCAATTGAGGAATAGATCTTACTAATTCAATTACTCTCTGAATAAACAAATCAATTTTTCCACCAAAATATCCTCCGATACCTCCAATTAAAATTCCTAAAAACAGGCTCACTGCTACACCAATCAAGCCAATCGATAGCGAAATTCTAGCTCCATGTATAATTCGGGCAAATAAGTCTCTCCCAAGATCATCTGTACCAAAAATATGGATTGGTACATTTTTATTTCCTGTTCCAAATAAATGGATATCACTTTTAAATAAGCCAAATAATTCATATTCATACCCCTCAACAAATAATTTGACTGAAGTTGGGTTTGACTTATCCTCCATATAAATATCTTTAAAAGTTTCCATATCAATTTCTTTATTATAGGGATATACTATAGGCTGTAAAGAAAAGTTACCTTCTTTATCCTGAAAGTGTAATTCCTGTGGGGGAGCCTGTTTATAACTGACACTCCTCTGATAAGGATCATGAGGCGAAAAGAAAGGAGCAAAAATGGCAAGTGTATACATCAAAATAAGTATTATCCCTGCTGCCATTGCCAGTTTGTGTTTTTTAAAGCGCATCCAAATTAATTCTTTTTGTGATGCTGCATATATTTCATTTTCATAAGTATCATCATTTTTATTATTCATCTTATTTCCACCTCCTAAATATATCTAATTCTTGGGTCAACAAGTGCCAGAAGAATATCGGATATAAATGTTCCAACAACGGTCAGCACACTTAATAACATTATAAAACTCCCTGCCAGATACATATCCTGACTCTTTAAGGCATCTAATAATAAAGGGCCTGTGGTTGGTAAACTTAATACAACTGCAGTAATTGTGGATCCAGAAATTAATTTAGGCAGCTGCCAGCCAAGAGTTGAAATAAAAGGGTTTAAAGCAATACGTACAGGATATTTTAAAATAACCTTGTAATTGGGAATACCTTTAGACTTTGCTGTAGTTACATATGGTTTTCCCAGTTCATCTAAAAGGTTAGCTCGCATAATCCTTACCAGCCCTGCTGTACCAGCTGTACCCACAACAACTACCGGAATCCAGAGGTGGCTGAGTAAATCTTTAACTTTGGC
Source organism: Halanaerobiales bacterium (assembly GCA_036172385.1). Taxonomy (GTDB): domain Bacteria; phylum Bacillota; class Halanaerobiia; order Halanaerobiales; family Halanaerobiaceae; genus Halanaerobium. Next base: position 4,454 of record JAXKWB010000019.1, read on the forward strand.
AAGACTCCAGGCTGCTTCTGCATACTGGGGAGAAAATAAACCACCGACATTAATTCCAAAGTATTTAAAACTGACATACATCAAAACTAAAGCTAATAAAAAATTAGGTGTTGCTACACCAATAAAACTTAAAAAAGTGAAAAAATAGTCACTAAATGAATGCTGTCTTAAAGCTGTGTAAATACCTATTGGAAAGGCTACTATCCAGGTGAAAAGTAGTGATGAAATTGAAATAATTAAAGTAAGTCCCAATCTTTCCCAGACAAGTTCGTTAACTGGTCTATTCCAGGCAAAAGAAAATCCCATATCTCCCTGTAAAAAGTTACCCATCCACTTAAAATATTGGACATATATCGGCTTATCTAAACCATACTGCTGTCTCAAATAATCTATTTGCTCTTGAGAAACTTCAGTCCCCATTGATCTTAGCTGTGTTATATAGGAAGTTAAATAGTCTCCTGGAGGAAGCTGAATAATAACAAAAGAAATCACTGAAATAACTATTAAAGTTACTATCATAAAAAGTAAACGATGAATAATATATTTCGACATTTATGGACCTCCTTATTTTAAACTACACTGCAGTTTTAAAACTGCAGTGTAGTTTATATTTGTTTTACTTTATATCTGTTTTAAACCACTGTTCCGGTTTAGTAATCTGCCAGGCTCCTGTTGCATTAGAATAGGGAGCGGTTTCTGGAACATTATGAAGATCATTTGATACAATAGCTGGTGCCATTGGTCGAGCTACAGTACCGATTATATAAGTCTGATCCATATAATACTGCCAGATATCGCCAAGCTTTTTATTCATAGCTTCTTGACTTGGAGCAGATTTATATGCATGAATTCGTTTCAATTGCTCTTTAACATGAGCCGGTGGCTCTATTCCTTTCAGAGGTTCTTCTCCCTTACTTCCGGTTTCTTTCCACATTCTCCAGGTATCCCACTGTGCCCACTTAGTTGCATAACGGATACCATCAGAATCAAAACCAAAAGCACTAATATCACGAGTAACATTTACTGGCCAGACACCTACATCATGTTCTCCTGCATCAGCGCGCTGCTGATAAAGCTCTCGAGAAAGAGTTTTTAAATTAACTCTCACACCTACACTCTCCCAGTAAGCTTTAACTAATTCAGCAACCTGACCTAATTGAGCAGTTCCTCCTACAGAACCAGGAGCTGGAATTTCCAGGTCAATTATTAAAGTTTCACCATTTGGCAGTAATCTGAATCCATTACTATTTTTTTGATCTAAGCCAATTTCATTTAATAATTCTCTGGCTAATTCAGGATCATATTGAGCAAAATGATTCAGCCATTCTTCTTTGAAATAGGGAGCGCCAGGTTTTGCTGTTGCCTGAGCAGGCTCAGCTAAACCACGATATGAAAATTCGTTAATTTCATTGCGGTTAATAGCAACAGACATTGCCTGTCTAAATTTCTTCTTAGAATAAATTTCTCTCTTAGTTTTTTCTGGATGTGTAACATTAAAAGCCAAACCAATTTGAGCTTGAACAGGATTATTATAAGCATAGGTTGTATAATTACCAATTTTTTCATTCTGCTTATACATTGGAAATTCATCTGCAGATAAAATACGGGCTGCAAAATCTGCATTTCCCTGAAGAGCATCTACCTTAGCTACCTCGGCATCAGATTTTATCTTAATTTCCCATTCATCAACATAGGGAAGTTGATTTCCTGCACTATCAACTTTATAATAATATGGATTTCTTTTATATAACTTTCTAGAAGAATCAACTTCTACTAAAACCCAGGGACCCAGAGTTGGTAATTCAGTGTTTCTCTGAACAGGTCCAACCTGCATTTTGCTTGTGAAATATTGAACCCAGCTTCCAAATCCTTCTTTTTCAGCAGTTTTTATAACTTCCGGATTATAATCAGCGTGGAATTGTTTTAAGTAATGTTTTGGTGAGAAAAAGAAACTCTGCTGACTTCTCCACCAGGTTAGAGTAGTATCAATTATAGTAGGATTAGACTTAGGAAATTCTATTTTTAGTGTGTATTTGTCTACAGCTGTAAAATCAGCTGGAACTCCATTCATTTTCCAGTTCCACTGGGTCCAGTGATTAACCTCTTCGTGCATTGCTACATCTTCCCACCAGAAAAGAATATCTTCTGTAGTAAAAGGATGTCCATCTGACCATTTTAATCCTTCTCGAAGATGAATAATTAATGTTTTAGCATCATTTTTCAATTCAAAACTTTTTGCGATATCTGGTACTGGATTTGACATTGTTTTATCTAATTGGAACATCCAGGGACGCATAACACTCCCATCAGATTCAGAGCTTGGCCCAATAGCTGTAGAAACAACTTTACCACCATATTGTCCAATTCTTTCTACTGGTTCAATCACCTGCAGATCTTCAGGGACAGGTAATCTTTCTTCTACAGGTGGAAGTTCTCCCTCCTCTACTTTTTTATCCAGAATAGGAGACTGATTAAATTCTGTGATTCCTGCTTCAGCTGCTGTCTGTGGATCAGACCAGCTATCAGGTATTTCAGCAGCACCTACTGTGACAGTCATTAAGGCAATAATCATAACTACTAGTGAAAAAACAAACTTTTTTGATTTGAACATTATTTTCCTCCCTCATAGTGTTAATATATTACCTATATTTTATAGACTTATATCTCGTCAACTTTATTTTGAGATTATTATTATAGATTTTATATACTGTTCTAATGTAAAAAAATACAGACTATAATCAAGCTACTGTAACACCCTCACCTCCCAAATATAATAATTATTTGTTATATAATTATAATTTTTATAATTTATATAGAAACCGGTTTTTTAACAATTAAAAAAATATAACTTTAAATTTAAGAAACCGGTTTTTGTTATCATAAAAATTTTATCTGAATTAACTTCTATATATTTTTATTAATTCTAGTCTTACTAATATGTTAGTATAAATAAATA
>JAXKWB010000020.1:0-19462 GCA_036172385.1 Halanaerobiales bacterium
GTCCAGGCTGTTTCTAAATGAAAAACCTTTATAATAGCTTGATAAATAATTATAGATTTCTGTTACCAGCCGGTCATCAAGATATCTATTTCTACTTAATTCCAGTCGAGTGCTTAAATTATCAACTAGAGGCAGATTGAAATTTCTCCGCAATTCCAATTCGCTTCTTCTTTCCAAACCGCTGATTTCTTTGCTTTGATAATCATCGAATTCTGCATGTTTTAAAGAAATATCGGTATCTGCTAAGCTGGTATAAAAACCTAATTCGCCGGCCTGACCTCCGCCAAACTGCTGCAAATAATTTCCTTCCCAGAATAGATTATCTATAGAGCCCCTGAGCCCAAAACGTCCATAATCTTCTGAGTTCCCATCTAGAGGGATATTTACATAATTTGTAACCAGGGATAGGTTTTCGTTTAATCCACGACTGTACTCTAAAGATATTCTATCCTCATCCTCATCATCTCGACCGATATCGATCCGATAACGATTTTCTCCCGGAGGAATCAGCGAAGAGTCTATTCTCAATCTTTCAATTTCTTCATATCGCTGGCCAAATTCATCATAAAAAACAAGTGTGAATTCGTTAACACCATAGCTTATCGGTATATTTTCAAATAAATATCTCTCATCTTCATCTGCACGCTGAAAATCAATTAAGGTGCCATTATCATAAAGCTCTACTTCCCAGCCTTCAGGTAGTTCTCCTTCTAAAGTATGGGAGAAAAAATCTCCAGCACGAGTATAGGGAAATCCGTTTATAGATATACCCTCTACCGATTCCCACTCTGAAATATCATCTATGCCAGGCTGATTCAAATTTCCAAGCCAGAATTCATAGGCCTTTAATGGACCCAAAAGATCGGGATCAGGAGAGCGGCGGCCAAGCCTTCCGCTTACTTCATCAAATGGATCATCTATCGGTCCAGAAATAAAGAGCTTTCCACTCATATAAAGCAGGTCTCCAGATAGACGAGTGTTATGCCTGCTGGATGAATCTCCCTCACTGCTGTCAGAATAATAATATCGAAAATCTACAAAAGGACCACTAAAAAGCTGATAAGGATTTTCCACTACAGGATACAGGGGCTGGTCGTCTACACTTTTCTCTTTCGATAATCTCTCCCACCTATATCTCCTCTGAATCCTTTCCTCTAAAGGCAAAGGACGGTCCGAATTTATGCTCAATATGGCACTGAAGGGATTTACAGACGCATTAAAAGGAAGCCATTCGGATATTAGCTCTACATCCAGATATATGTCTTCACCATTTACTACTGTTCTGTGGCCGTTTATTTCAAATTCACGCTGATTGTTTTCAGCTGTTCCAGAATTAATATCCAGTCTGTAATTATTCTCTTCATTCCAGATAAAACCTTCGATGATAGCTGTTTCGGTATCCACACTAAAAGGTAATTCCAGAAATCGAAATAGTTCACCAGCCGGGATCAATACTGCGCCATTCTGATTATAGCTTGCTAAATATTCACCTCTTAATTCAAGGTCTCCCAGCCTCAGTTCCAAAAAAAGCAAATTTTCCGACTGCAGCTCAGCTGAACTGCTTTCTGGAGCTCTTTCTTCTGCCTGAATCGAAAAACTAAAAGTGAATACAAAAAATAATATAAACAGTCCAATAATAATTTTTTTTGTTCTCATCTAAAATCACACCTCCCTCTCGAGAAGATATTATAACTCCATCTCTGCTTCGGCAATTATTCCTCCACCCTCTTCGTTAGGTTTGGAAAAATTTATATAAATTTTTCCTGATTCAAGTTCTACATCTTGAGCTCCCGGCAGACTTAAGGTGAACTTCCTCTGCTCTATATCGGTGTAAACTGCAGCACCTCTAATCCTACCTAAAACCCTTGCTCTACCTTCTTCTGGTATAAACCTAACTTCAATATCTCCATAAGTAGAACTGCTGCCGCTGCGGTTAATTGTAAAAGAAATATCTGGCGGCATCTCTGTCTCCTGATTACGATCTAACTGGAGATCGGTAATTTCCACTTCTGCTCTAAGTTCTCCCTCGCGGACAAAGACTGGAATAGAGATTCCATAAATTGCCCTGAGCTGAATAGAAAATCCTTGATCAGGATCTGCATTACTTTCATCAAATTCTATATTTTCTGGTATCTCCTGAAATAAAAGACGGGATCTATATTCTCCTGCCTCCAATCCGGCCGGTTTATTAAGCTGCAATCTGACAAGCTGTATCTCACCCGGCGGCAATGTCACCTGTCTGGGAGAATAACGGATCAGATCTTGAGCCATCATTTCTTCCAATCTTTCTTCTCTACTTTCTGGTGTTGTCGTTCTTTCGACATTGCCATTCTCTGTCATTATGCTCTGTATAAAAAGAATTCTATAGGTTAACTGTTCATCAACCGTATTTACCAGACGTACGGTTGCAGAACGATTGTCTTCCTCAAAAATTATTCTCCTGGGAAAAACCATCACCTTTGCTTCTACCGTCATTACCGGAAGTAAATAAGCAGATACAAAGATAATCGCCAGACCCAATATCAATATTTTGAAAAAACTTTTACCTTGATGATTCATATTGCCTTACCCCCTCTCAAACAAATAAACTATTATACTATAATAAAATTAAAAATAAATTTTTGTTTTCCACTTATTGCTTTATTACTAAATATATACTATATAGGGGAGAGGCCTCTCCCCTATATAGTTCAATTAAAATAAAAACTCTTTAGTTTCAGCTATTCCAGAGTTACGGTTACCTCAAATGAACCGCTGTAGCTTCCTGTTTCCTGGGCTGCACCGACATTTAGAGTGGCACCAACGTAAAATGTATCACTACCACCACTGATAATTCCCTCATTACTGGTTAAATCACTTGTAAAATTATCAACAATCATTGAAGCACCATTATTATTGTCTATTGTAACAGAAGTCGGCAGTTCAATAGAATAATTTATACTTGTCTCTCCACTATAACCACCAGTTATTTCGAAACCGGCAGCCTGAAAAACTCCATCGTGGTATGGAATATTAGCTGTTGAACCTGTTCCTGTATCTCCTGCATCTACTATAATTGTTCCGCCAGAATCTGCTGCAGCAGCTAATGTGCCAAAGTCAAGATCTTCACCTTCAAGATTTGTTACATCAAATGCTTCGAGTACTTCTGCATAAACATCTGCACTTGCATCTAAAGAATTTCCATTTACCTGTGCAAAAATTGTTCCACTACCTACACCAAAAATAAAAGCTAAAACCAAGATTAAAAACATTACTTTTTTCATCATATTTACCTCCTTTAAATTTGACGTACTGTAAAATCTTTTTGAACTATTTTCTGTCTAAACCTTGTTATATCAGCAATCTATCTTTAAAACTTGCCAACATCCCCTTTTCAAGGTATATTTAGATTAAAATTAACGAGATTTTAGCTAAACTACTCGAAAAAAAGGAGGCGGCAAACTTTGATTGATATTTTAAAGCTGCATATAAATAGCTGTAAATATTTTTACTATAAAAACCACAAAAACCGGCCTTTAAAGGCCGGTTTCACCATTAGCATACAGCAGTTACTCTGGTGTCCAAGGTAATAAAAACTGCTGATCATAGCTTCCATTAAAATTTAACTTATATTTTATTTTTTTCTTTAATTTTGTAATTATTCTAATTTTAATCTAGTATTATATTATTCTGTTTGTTCAGTAATATTCCTTCTAATTTTCAAAAATATTATCTATATTTATATTAATTATAATTTTAGCAGAGTTTTTAAATCGCTGCAGTATCTTACACTACAAGTTAATTTGTTTTATTTTTACTCTATCTATATTAATTAGAGAGAATTACTAAGAATTTTCTTTGTTATCTCACAGGCAGTTGGAGTTACTGCAAGACCGCCCTGAGAAGTTTCTTTTAGTGAATCAGGAAGGGCTTTACCAATTTTTTTCATGGCAGTTATTACTTCATCAAGTGGAATTACACTTTCCACCCCGGCTAATGCCATCTCGGCTGCAGTTAAAGCATTACTGCTGCCGGCTGCATTTCTTTTAATACAGGGCACTTCTACCAAACCTGCTACCGGATCACATACCAGACCCAGAAGATTTTTCAATGCGATTGCAGCCGCATCGGCAGCCATCCTGGCGCTCCCACCAAAGAGGTGAGTGACAGCAGCAGCGGTCATACTCGAAGCGGAACCACATTCTGCCTGACAGCCCCCTGCAGCACCGGATAGAAAAGCCTGTTTAGATATTACTATCCCAATTCCTGCAGCAGCAAACAGAGCATCTATTATTTCCTTATCAGAAAAATCATTAGCATCAGCCAATGTCAGCAGAGTACCTGGTAAAATACCGCAGGAACCTGCTGTAGGACAGGCAACTATTTTCCCCATAGAAGCATTAAGCTCCGAAACCGCAAGTGTCCTCGCAATAACCTTAGAAAAAAGATCCCCTGCAATTGATCTGCCATTTTTTCCTGCGCTTTCAACTTTTTTTGCTGCTCCCCCTGTCATACCGCTCATAGATCTTATCTCACTCTCCAGGCCTTCCCGAATCGATTCCCGCATCACCTTGAGATTATATCTCATTTTTTTCCTGACTTCTGCTTCTGTTTTTTCTTTTAAAGAAATTTCTCTATTTATAACGACCTGGGCGATGGAAATGTTATTTTCTTCTGCTATATCTATCAGCTCTGCAGCTGTATCAAAATTCTCCACACCAAAACCCCCTCTATATTTTCCTCTTAAATTAAAGGTTTAAGCAATTTTAGATTTTTTATACCTGGTATATCTTTTAATAGTCTTAAAATATTATCATTTATTTTTTCATCAAGATTGATTATTGCAGTGGCGAGACTGCCTTTTTCCTGCCTCAGTACTTCCATTTCGGCAATATTCAAGTTGTAAATCTGCAATATTTCAGAGATTTTAGCAATCAATCCCGGTCTATCTTCATGAAAGGTTATCAAAGTATAGTATTCACCTCTCAGTTTAACCTGTGTACCGTTTAATTCGCTCACTATAATGCTGCCACCACCGGTAGAAGAAGCGACGATAGTTGTAGTCACATCATCTTGATCTATTATTTCTAATTTTACAGTATTGGGATGAACTTCATCCAAATCTGCTGCGGAGAATTCGAAGCTGAAGCCCTCTTCTTCGGCCAGTGCAAAGGAATTTTTGATTGCACTATCATCTGTCGCTAATCCCAAAAGACCTCCGATCAGAGCCTTATCGGTACCATGACCTTTGTAGGTTTCTTTAAATGAACCGTGAAGGTAAACTTTGATCTTTTTAAGCTTATTACCAACTATCTCCCTGGCCAGATTACCTATTCTTACGGCACCAGCAGTGTGAGAACTGGATGGTCCGATCATCACCGGACCCACTATATCAAATACACTTAAATTATCCATACGGCCACCACCTAAATATAAATAGTATAATCTTAATTATTTGTGCAGTCTCGGATCAAAAGCATCCCTAAAACCATCACCGACAAGATTGAACCCAAGCACTAACAGTGCGATTGCTATACCTGGAAAAGTAGCGATCCAGGGGGCATTTCTCAAAAAATTCTGCCCATTGCTCAGCATTGCACCCCATTCGGGTGTTGGCGGCTGAGCTCCAAGTCCTAAAAAACTCAAACCGGCTGCATTTATTATCGCTCGACCGATACTTAATGTAGTCTGAATTATTACTGGAGCCATTGAATTCAAAAATACGTGTTTTAGAATAATTCTAAAATCATTAGCTCCCAGCGCCTGAGCTGCAAGCACATATTCCTTTTTCTTTACTGACAACACCGAACTGCGGACAATTCTTGCATATTGAGGAACATATACGATTCCAATCGCGATCATTGCATTATAGATACCGGGTCCCAAAATAGACATAATAACCAGGGCCAGTAAAATATATGGGAAGGAAAGCATTAAATCCATAACCCTCATTACCAGCATATCAAGCCAGCCTCCATAATAACCGGCGGCCAAACCAACACTTACTCCAACAATCAGAGAAATAAAGACGGCAATAAAACCAATCTGAAGCGAAATCCTTGCACCATAGATGATGCGGCTGAAAATATCTCTGCCAAATTCATCTGTTCCCAAATAATGTTCGGCAGATGGAGCCCGAAAAGATTTGATAAAGTTCTGCTCAAGCGGATCATAGGGAGCAATATAGGGAGCAAAGAGAGCAATCAAAGTAAATAATATAATTATAATAATTCCTAATACTGCAGTTCTGCTCTTGCGGAGCCTCCTGAAAGAAATCGTCCATAGGCTTTCGCTTTTTAGCTTTTTTTCTGCAGCAGTATCTAATTTCTGAGCCAAGATTCACACCTCCATTTTAAGAATAATGTATACGGGGATCGAGATAAGAATAAAGTATATCTACGAAAAGGTTAATCAGTACAAAAAATGAAGCAATAACGATTACTGCTCCCTGAATTACGGGAAAATCCCTACCCAAAATTCCATTGATCAATAGTCTACCAACACCGGCTCTGGCGAAAACCGTTTCTGTCAAAACTGCTCCACCTAAAAAGCTGCCAAACTGGAGTCCAATTATTGTGACCACTGGAATTAGAGCATTTTTGAGAACATGTTTTAGAATTACCATTTTTTCTGGTAAACCCTTGGCTCGAGCAGTTCTAATATAGTCCTGATTCAAAACTTCGAGCGTTGTCGATCTTGTCATTCTTGCAATCATTGCCACCGGAATTGTTGCCAGGGTAAGAGCCGGCAGAATCAGATGAGCTATAGTACTCTGCAGAGCAGTCCAATTTTGGGAAATTATACTGTCAATAATATAAAAATTTGTTATCACTTTCAGGTCTGCCAACCGAGAAATTCTCCCGGATATAGGCAGCCAGCCAAGCTCCGAACCAAAAATTAGCATTAACATCATACCAATCCAAAAAACAGGCATTGAAATTCCCAGCAGAGCCCCGACCATGGTCAAATTGTCAATTATAGAATACTGTTTTATAGCAGATACTATACCTGCTGTGATGCCGATAATACATGCAAAAAACATGCTTAAAATCGTTAATTCTATTGTAGCCGGAAAAGAATTTTTGATCTCATATATTACAGGATTTCTATTTCTAATTGATCTACCAAGATCCCCCCTGACCAGGTTGGATAAAAAACTAAAGTACTGGATATGCAGGGGTTCATCAAAGCCAAGTTCTGCTCTTATTCTGGCCACATCTTCTTCGGTACCTTTATTCCCAAGCATTATCTGTACTGGATCACCGGGTATTAAATGAATCATAAAAAAAACCACAATCGAAATTGCCAATAATAGTGGAATTAAAATCAGTATTCTTCTCAAAATATAGCTGAACATAATACTTCACCTCAGGTAATTTAAGGGGGCAGAAAACCACCCCCTTTAAATAAATTGTTATTGATCTAACCAGACTTTATGGAAATACTTATTATTGGTTGGATAGAGTACATAATTTTCTACACTATCTCTAACCGGAATCTGCATCTTCATGTGATTTAAGAAAACAAATGGTGCATCTTCAACGACAATCTGCTGAACTTCTTTGTATAATTCTTCTCTTTCATCTTCATCTGTAATCTGCTGTGCTTCTTCTAATAATCTATCTACCTCTTCGTTAACATAAAAAGCACGATTGGTTGAACCTCGGTTATCAGAATTGAAGAATACATTTAAGAAGTTATCAGGGTCACCATTGTCAGCAATCCAGCCAAAAAAAGCAGCTGTATGTTTTCCAGCTTTACCCTCTTCTATATAGGTACCCCACTCTAACTGCTCTATTTCTGCATCTATTCCTACTTCGCTTAGATACTGCTGTACGGCAGTTGCCAATCTTGCACCAACTGGGTTATATGATCTCGGTGCTGAATAGGTACGGAGGGTAAATTCAAAGCCATCTCCATAACCCGCTTCTTCAAGTAAGCTTTTTGCTTTTTCTGGATCATAAGGATAACCTTCCAGGCTTTCATCATAGGACCAGATTGTTGGTGGAAGTGGGCCTTTAGCAACTGTTGCCTGACCACCCATTAAATATTCAGTTATTTCTTCTTTATTGATCGCATAATTCATTGCCTGTCGAACCTTTTTGTTTCCAAAAGGTTCTTTTTCATTGTGAAGAGCAATATAACCAACATTTAAGCCGGGAGCTTCCAATAGTTCAAGCTCATCATTTTCTTTTACTCTTTTGATATCTGTTGGGTTTAAACCTTCCATCACGTGTATATTACCTTCTTCTAATTCCAGCAGACGAGTCTGATTATTTGGAATAACTGTAAAGATTAATTCATCCAGATAAGGACGTCCATCCCAGTAATCTTCGTTTGCTTCCAGGGTTATATGATCATCTCTTACCCATTCTACAAACTTGAAAGCTCCTGTTCCAACTGGATTTTTAAAGATATCCTCTCCATATTTCTTAACCGCTTCCGGACTAACAATCATTGTTGCAAACATTGCCATATTTTTAAGGAATGGAGCATAAGGATCTTCTAAAGTAAATTTGACCGTATATTCATCAACCGCTGTAACTTCTTCAATCATTCCCAGTGAAAAACCGGCATATGGGAAAGATCCTTCAAGATAATATGGATGATCTGGGTTCAGCTGTCTTTCAATATCGAAAACTACAGCTTCTGCATTAAAGGGAGTGCCATCATGAAATTCAACACCTTCTCTAAGGTTAAATACATATTCTAAACCATCATCAGAAATTTCCCAGGAAGTTGCAAGAGCTGGTTCTATCTCTGTGGTGCCTGCTTTAAATCGAACAAGTCCATCAAAAACATTAACGATAACATCTGCCGAATTACCAAGGGTTGTCATGTGTGGATCTAAAGCATCTGCATCTGCACCCTGGGCGTAAATCAGTGTTCCTCCATACTCTCCTTCATGACTATCTGCCATAACCGTTCCACCCACAGCTAAAACTACTGTCAACACCAATAAAATAATTAAAAGCCTTCTCAACATTATCCCTCCTTAGTTTTTTCTTGCTTATATATTAAAAAAATTTTAAAACACTAAATATTAAAAAGGTTTAACACTATATTATTTCTCGATAAGTTAGGCAAATCCTGTTTATTGTTTAATTTTTTTATTTTTCTTGACTTATTATTAAACATATAAAAGGTTTTTCACTTCTTTTTGTTGAATTTATTAAAATAAGTAGATAATATTAGTATCGGAGGTAATTTCATTGTTTAAATCAAGTAAATACAACACCATATTCTATTATCTAAGTTTATTGAGTTTTATTATCGGAACCATAATTATAATCCCACTTTTGTTATCATTCGCATTTAAAGAAGGTTCAAAAATATATCAGGCTTTTTTCTATACTGTTATTATTTCCTTTTCTGTTGGAGTATTTTTAAAACTGCCGACAGATAATGAAAATTTAAAAATTAATCTGACCACAGCAATGCTCCTCTGTTCACTCGGCTGGATTATCGTATCCGTTTTAGGAGCTATCCCCTTTATGTTGGGGGCCGATAAATCATTTATAGATTCACTATTCGAATCGATAAGTGGTTTTACCACCGCGGGAATTACAATTTTTACAGGTCTAAACATGCTGCCGAAATCGATAATATTTTGGAGAAGTTTTATGCAATTTTTGGGAGGATTAGGTATTTTAACTTTCTTTCTCTTGCTTGCCACCAGAGCAAAAGGGCCAACCTGGCAGCTTTTCAGTGCAGAAAGTCACAAAATTAGTGTTTCACGTCCTGTACCAAATATATTTAAAACAGTAGAAATTCTCTGGGCAATATATTTAACTTTTACGCTGCTGCAGACAGTGATCTTAAAGCTGCTCGGTTTATCACTTTTCGATGCAGTTATTCACAGTTTTTCTACAGTATCAACGGGAGGATTTTCAGGATATGACTCTTCAATAGGATATTTTGCTGCAAATGGGTTTGAACATGCAGTGCTTATAGAATATGTAATAATCTTATTTATGTTTTTAGGTGGAGTAAATTACCTGCTTCACTACCGTTTTTTTACCAGAGATTATGAAAGCATAAAAAATAATTCTGAATTTAAGACTATGGTGAAGCTCATACTTTATTCAACATTTTTTATAAGTATTATAATCATCATTTTAAATACAGCTGAAACTAGTTCGGCAGAAGAAATTTTTAGAAAAACTATCTTTCAGGTCACTTCACTGATTACAACAGCCGGTTACAGCACTCAAGATATTAATTCTAATTTTTTTCCGGCTGCAGCCCGACAGATATTTATTGTTTTTATGCTCATCGGAGGCAGTGTAGGTTCAACATCAGGTGGAATAAAGATACTTCGCTTTAATATTTTATTAAAACTTTTCAAAAGAGAAGTAAAAAAAATATATCTTCCAAGAAATGCAGTTTTACCCGTAACTTTAGATAAAAAAATTTTCCCCAGTGAAGAAATAAAGAAATTAACAGGAATATTCTTTTTTTGGTTAATTTTGATTGTAATTGGTGGAATTATTACAGCTGTATTTTCTGATTTAAACGGCTGGCAGGCCTATTCGGGTATGCTTTCAGCTGTGGGTAATATAGGCCCTTCTTTCTTTTCTGTAGAAAAAATGGCATCGCTTTCTCCTGTCATAAAGCTCACCTATATTATCGGTATGCTGGCAGGTAGACTAGAAATTATGCCGATTATTATTCTTTTCTCTAGAAAAGCCTGGAAAAGCTAATTTAAGGCTAAATCAGAAAGAGCACAAATTAAACCCTGACATCAAAATCAGGGTTTAATTTATTTAAAACTACTATAAATCATTATCAACAGAAAGTCTATATACAGCCTCTTCCAAAAGAGTTCTGACCACAAGATTGATAACCTCCTGTCGTCCTTTACCTGTTTCAAACTCAACTATATTGTTTCCCATAAATGAAAACACTTCAAAACCGACACTTCTTCCTACTATTTCTTTTTTTAAACTTTTGGACCAGACTACTTCTCCAGTACTCGTATCAGTAACTCTCAAATCGATGGCCGAACTGGCCACTGCATACTCCTGCTGTCCACCTTTGCCTGCAACTCTTAAACCCAGTGCTATAGATCAAGGATTAAACCTTCATTGAGATAATTCAAAGCATCCAGATAGTTATTATTATAGTACATCTTTTCTGTCATTATCTCGATTAACTTTAAGTATTTACGTCTCAAATTTTCTCTGTAGATTTTTGGCCAATCTGCATAACTTAGGTTACTAAAAAAATCTCCTCTATAAAAATCGAAGAGGGTTTTAAAATCTCTGCTGCTGAAATCTTTTCCACCATTGATCAGCTTATCCGTTTGAGAATCGAATGCTCCCAATCAGTCCAAATCTTATAATTATCGTTGATGCTGTAATGACCGGTATTTGAAACTACCAGATTTTTATCCAAACCATCTCTATGCAATGATTTTCTCAGAAGATAAATCGTATCATAAAGTTTTTTCTTTCCATGCTCTAAATCTGATTCAAGCCAGAAGATATCTACCAATTTTTCGAATCCAACATTCTTCTCCCTTTTGAAAAGCAGATACATAAATACATATAATGCCTTTTTAGAAATCCAACTGTCTCCATTAAAAATCCTTTTCCCATTTGAGAAATAAAAAAACCAAACCGTAAAATTTATACCGCAAATCATTCAATTGTATCACCTCAGAAAATCGCCACTGAATAGAAAATTATTTCTATATGTTACAATTATATCATAGTGAAATATAAATTATGTCAAATGATTACGTGTAAAAAGAAAGCAGCCAAATTTGGCTGCTTTTATAATATATATTAACACAATTTAGCCTTGATATGCTTTGATAAAATAAAACTCATCAGCATCAGAATGTTCTTCATTATATTTATAGCCATCCAGATCAATTTCTTTAATCTGGTCCAGGCTCTCAACCTGTTTTTTTATCAGCTCATTGAGCAGTTTACCCCTATTATGTTTAACATAGTAACCAACTGTTTTAAGACTGCCGTCCTCTTTTTCTTCTTTAAAGTAAAAGTCGATCATTTTTCCCTGATAATTTTTTTCTACAACCCTGCTGTATTCATTCGAAGCAAGATTGATAATCAAATCAACCTCAGCAAAATAATCTTCCATCACATCCTGCCAGTACTCGTAGAGGTTAATTCCATCCGGCTTGAGGCGCATCTCGAGCCTGTAGGGCCAGATTTCCGTATCTGAATGAATCGGTCCATACATCGGAGATAGTATTATAAGTTTTTCCTGCAGATAT
Organism: Halanaerobiales bacterium; assembly: GCA_036172385.1. Lineage (GTDB taxonomy): Bacteria > Bacillota > Halanaerobiia > Halanaerobiales > Halanaerobiaceae > Halanaerobium. The sequence continues at coordinate 12,224 of JAXKWB010000020.1, forward strand.
GATAACTGATCTCTATTAAAACCATCCAGATCAATTTGTTTAAATACCGCACCATTATAGCATTCGATCACAGGAATCGTTTCATCATCAAAGCTGTGCTCCTGATAAAGTTCATATGTTCTGTCTAGTAGATTTCCCTGGATATCAAGCTCCTCTTTTAATTCTTCTTTTGGCAGGGATTTAAGATAATCGAATAATTCCCTGGTTTTCGCTTCTTTTAAGATATCTCTACCTTTTTCTGTACGTTTTCTTTCGTGGTTCTGGGTTTTACTTGGTGATAATATTATTTTCATCTTTTACATTCCTTTCTCATCAGCATTAAATATATTTATAGATATTGGTCAAGATTCTGAAAGCAGGTTGTTCATTATTCCATAAGCAAAATCAACAGCTTTTAAATATTTATTATATGTTTTTTCGGCTTCAAGAGAATTTTTCTTTTGTATTTTCTTTATTTTATCCCATTCTACATCTTCAAAAGCTTTGACAAGTTTAAGCACTTCTCCCAGCACACCCTTTTCATTTACAAGGGCAATTTTCATTTTTGGTGTCAAAGGTAGATCTTTAAGCACCTTGAGCAGCGGCTGGTCGGTAAATGCATCCATCATTGAGAACATCCCCATCGTAAATAAATCACTGCTTTTCTCGGGAATATTAAAACTATCTGCAAGAGATTCTGCAAATTTGGCCCTGGTTAGGGTATTTACAAAAAGTATATCGGGCTTATCATTCTGTAGACCTTCTATAAAATAGATGAGGCTCCATTTTTTTAACCCTTTATAACCGAGCAGTTTAGCAGCCTGACTGATCGAAGAAACCTTATAGCCGTAATAGGCGGAGTTGATCATCTTAAGAAGGCTTGCAGACATCGACATATCATTTTTTATGATTTTTTCCAATTTTTCAAAGTCGAACTCTTCCTTATTGAGTTCTTTTAAAAAGTTAAGATAATTAATTTTGTAACCCGGTATATTTTCCTGGGTTACAACATCAGGCTTTGTAAAGAAATTGCCCTGAAAATAGTCGAAACCAACTTCCAAACAGGAATTAAATTCTTTATAGTCATTTATATTCTCGGCCAAAAAACTCAGGTTTTCATTATAATCTTCTTTTAACATAGCTATTTGTGTCTGATGGCCCTTGAGGCTGAATCTATTGAAATCGATTTTAACTATATCTGCCAGTTCTATAACCGGCTGTTCAATATTGTTTAACTTGGGATTATCTAGTATTATCAGAGAACCCTGACTTTTTAATTCTTCAATACCCTGGATAATTTTATCCTTTTGCTCAAATTCATAAGATATCTCTACTCCCAGCTGATCTTTAAATATTAGGTCCGAAATCTCACTTTCAAAAAGATTCTTATCAAATTCGATGAATATCTTTTTACCATCTGATAAATTGTTTTCTTCAACAAAACGGAAATCTTCGTTTAACCTACCTGTGGTATATTCAAAATCACTACTTTTATAATTTCTATACTGCTTATTTTGATAAAGCAGCTCATAAGCGATTACTTCTTTATTTTTATCGAGTACCGGCTGTCTTATTATAATAGGCCTTCCCATACTTAACCATCCCTTCTTGCATTTCTTATTAATTTTGGCTGTTATTGTTCAATTCTTTAATCCTCTTCTTTTCCCTGCTATTATTTTTAATTTTTTCAAAAAGAAGATAGATAAATTGATCTATGTTATAATGTTATATAAAGATAAGTGATAGAAGCTAAAGTCTACTCACAAACCTCGTGGGCTTGCCACGAGGAGGGTCAAAGACTAGAAATTAATCAAGTCGTATTAATAATACGCTTTGCTGAAACTATTAAATACAATAATCTAATTGTTGAGGGGATATAATGAAATATAAAAAACAAATTGAAACTTTTATTGATTATTTTAGAGAAGCAGAAACTCGTTCTAGCAGACATAAAATCGGGGTTGAGTTCGAACATTTTATACTTGATTCTAATCTAAATGCCATCTCCTATTATGGAAAAGAAGGTGTAGAAACGCTGCTTGAAGAATTAAATGACAGCAAATGGTCGCCTGTTTTTGAAAAAGAACATCTTGTGGGCCTGGAAAATGATGATGCTGTACTTACCCTGGAACCTGGAGCACAGCTTGAGATAAGCATTAAACCATGTGAAACACTTATGGAAATTAAGGATATATATTTAGAATTCTTGGCTCAATTGAAATCAGTTCTAAATAAACGAGGCCAAAAAGCTGCAGTGCTTGGTTATCAGCCGCAGACATCTATCGAGGATATAGAGCTGCTGCCAAAAAAGAGGTATGACTATATGTATGACTACTTTGCTGACCAAGGCAAATATGCCTACAATATGATGAAGGGAACTGCATCTATCCATATAAATATCGATTATACAGATGAGGAAGATTATATCAAAAAAATGAGAACAGCTTATTTTATAAGTCCCCTAATCTATTATCTTTTCGATAACACACCTTATTTTGAAGGCAGAGAGGTAAGAGGGACAAGTATCAGAGAAAAGATCTGGAGGAACTGTGATAATGAACGCTCTGCAGTAATCGAAGGTCTTTTTGACAAAAAATTTGGCTACAGAGATTATGCTGAATATCTTTTGGATACCCCACCTATAATCTCCAAAAGTGGTGGAGAGTTTGAATACAGCAGAGATAAATTGTTAAGAGAGCTGATGGATAGTACTGACCAGCAGACTGTAGAACATTATCTGTCGATGGTTTTTCCTGATGTGCGGAGCAAAAAATATATTGAAATAAGAGCCGCAGATGGACTTCCTTATCCATATAATTTTGGTTATGCTGCTCTTCTTAAAGGCCTGTTTTATGATGAAAAAAATTTGAACAGTCTCTATAATAGATCTCTGGAATACGACCAGCAGCAATTTTTAGCTTTTAGAAATAAGATAATTAATAATGATGAAAATCCAGCAAGAGATGAACTTATAGAAGAATTGATATTAATGGCCGATGGTGTATTAGCTGAAAACAAAAAATATCTCGAATATGTCAAAGAAATATTTTTTCAGCATCAAAAAGCTAAATATAAGACTTTAAATTCTTCAGCTGAAAGCAAAAATGAAGCTCTCTCCTGGTGTGTTTTAAATTGAAATACCTTTTCTGATAGACACAATTTTTAGCTGCGCTGTCTATAAACAGGATTTTAATATATAAACTAAAAGGCTTTTTTTCGTTTATATATAATTTAAATATGATAAAATAGATATATAAGCATAAGCTTTTAACAGCAAGTCATCTTCTACTAAGAAAAGGAGGCGCGAGATATTATGAATTCCCAACTTAAGAACGCCATAATTAATTATCAGCAAAAGAAAGTAGAGGAATTACTCAAGGAATTAAAAAATGATCAAAGTTTTTCACTGACATCGCTAATTGAGAACCTGCTGCCTTTAATGCTGATGGAATGCAGCCTGCGTTATGGGTCTTTTCATTTTGTGAAAATCGATCAATAATTCTAATTCTGTCATCTTTTTATTCTTTTTTACAATTATTATTTTTAAAATACAAAAAACCATGAGTTAGATAATAAACCCATGGCTTAAATAAACTTCATTTTTAATTTTAATCACTTTTGATTCAACTTTTTGAGAGCTTGGTAATTAGCAGCAATTGTTCTTTCAATATCTTCTTCACTTAAAGCAGTAGAAATAAAATTCGCCTCAAATTGTGAAGGGGGTAAATAGATACCCGAATGAATCATCTCTTTAAAGTACTGAGCAAAAAGATCAAGCCTGCAGTTTTTTACATCCTGATAATTTTCAATCTTTTTATCACCAAAAAAGAGTGTAAACATCGAACCAACTCGATGGAACTGGGCTGGGAATTCAAGCTCTGCAATATTATCCCTTATTCCGGCTTCGAGCTTCGCCCCTGTTTTCTCGAGCTTTTGATAAATATCATCTTTTTTTAACTCTTTTAAAGCAGCTAGACCTGCCTGCATGGCCATCGGATTACCTGATAGTGTACCTGCCTGATATACTGGTCCAGCAGGGGCTACATAATCCATGATTTCTTTTTTTCCTGCATAAGCTCCAACTGGCATGCCGCCTCCAATTATCTTACCAAATGTGCTGAGATCTGGCTGAATATTATAGAGTTCCTGAGCTCCACCTTTGGCAAGCCTGAAGCCTGTCATAACTTCATCAAATATCAATAGCGAGTTATTAGCTTCTGTAATTTCTCTTAGAAATTCAAGATAACCAGCTTTTGGTTCGATAACTCCCATATTTCCGGTAACCGGCTCCAAAATAACGGCAGCAATTTCATCAGCATAGTTGGCAAAAGCCTTTTCCACTGCTCGGGTATCATTATAGGGGGCCACAATCGTATCTAAAGCTGTTCTTTCGGTTACTCCTGGACTTCCTTTAATTCCAAGAGTGGCAACTCCAGAGCCCGCATCCACCAAAAGACTGTCTCCATGTCCGTGATAACATCCTTCCAGTTTAATAATTTTTTCCTTAGCTGTAAAACCTCGGGCAAGCCTGATCGCACTCATCGTTGCTTCTGTACCAGAATTTACCATTCTCACCTTATCTACAGCTGGATAAAATTCTGTAATTATTTCTGCAATCTCAGTTTCGATCTCTGTAGGAGCTCCAAAACTTGTACCTTTTTCAAGCTGCATAGATAATTTTTCTTTAATCTGTGGGGGATTATAGCCTAAGATCATCGGCCCCCAGGAATTTACATAATCTATGTATCTATTACCATCTATGTCATAGAGATATGCTCCATCACCTTTTTCGATAAATATTGGATCCATATCAACTGCACTAAATGCCCTGGCAGGACTGTTTACACCACCTGGTATGTATTTCTTTGCTTCTGCAAATGCCTTATTTGACTTCTCTAAATTAACTTTCTCAAACATAATATCATTCCTCCAACCATTCTGCGGCCTTATCCGCCCAGTAGGTAATTATAATATCTGCTCCTGCTCTTTTTATTGAAGTTAAAATTTCAAGTGCCACTGCTTTTTCGTTGATCCACCCTTTTTCTGCTGCAGCTTTGACAACTGCATACTCTCCACTTACATTATAGGCTGCAATCGGATGGTTAAATTTTTGTTCGGCCCGGCTTATGATATCCAGGTAGGCAAGTGCCGGTTTAACCATGATAATGTCTGCACCTTCTTCAATATCGAGTTCCAGCTCTCTCAGTGCTTCATCTGAATTTGCAGCATCCATCTGATAGGTGCTTCTATCCCCTTCTCCTGGTGCAGAATGAGCGGCATCACGAAAAGGTCCGTAAAATGAAGAGTGGTATTTTGCAGAATAAGACATTATCAAAATGTCCTGATAACCGGCTTCATCGAGGGCTTCCCTTATTTTTGCTATTCTGCCGTCCATCATATCAGATGGGGCGAGCATATCTGCTCCTGCTTCAGCATGAGATAGTGCTACCTGAGCGAGTCTGTCCAAAGTCTGATCATTGTCAATTCTTCCCCCAGATAGAATACCACAGTGTCCGTGATCAGTATACTGGCAGAGACAAATATCTGTTATCACCATCAGCTCAGGCAGTTCTTTTTTTAAAGCTCTAACCGCCCTCTGAACTATACCATCTTCCTGCCAGGCACTCGATCCTTCTGCGTCCTTATACTCAGGCAGTCCAAATAAGATTACAGCTTTGAGCCCCAGATCAACCAATCTTTTGGCTTCAGCTAAAAGATTATCTATAGATAAGTGATAGTTCTCAGGCATCGAAGAAATTTCTTCCTTAATATTTTCTCCATTAACTACAAAGAGAGGTTTAACAAAATCTGATTTATGGAGATGGGTTTCCCTGACCAAAGATCTGATGCTTTCTGAACTCCGCAAACGTCTTTGTCTTCTTATTAAATCCACAGCTATCCCTCCAAATATTATTATTTTCAATTACTTTCGAAATTTTATCGGCCAAAAATTTAAGCAAAATATGTTTTAACTGCCTCCATTAATCCTTCTATAGTATATACATCTGCTGAAGCAGCTGTATTGAGTCCCTGCTCTGCTGCAGTCTCAGCAGTAACAGGTCCTATACTCACAGCAGGAATAGATTTTACTTTTTTCATAACTTCAGCAGCAGTTGATTGATCAAATTCTGCAGTATCTATAAGTTCTTTTATACCCTTAACAAAATAGCGTACGGTAGATGAACTGGTAAAGGTCAGCAGATCAATCTTATCATCTATTATCATATCTAAAATCTCCGGCTCAAGTCCTACTCTAACCGTCCGATAAGCAGTAATGTTGTCAACATCTGCTCCCATCTTCTTGAGAGCATTCTCCAATCTTTCGGGAGCTATATCTGCTCTTGGAAGCAGAAATGAAGCAGTTCTGAAATCTATTTCACCCTTTTTTTCAAGCTCTGTTAAATAATTTAAAATTCCTTCTGTTGAATAGTCTTCTGGTATATAATCGGCTCTGATACCGTGTTCTTTCAGCTTTTCTGCAGTTTTAGAACCGATTGTCATTATCTTTAAACCTGCAAGGGCCCGGATGTCTTTTGACATCTTCTCTAATTCTGCTGTAAAATATTCTACCCCATTAACAGAGGTAAAGATAAGGTGTGTATATTCTTTTAAATTGGTCACTGCCTCCTGCAGAGGCCGCTTATCTTCTGCACCCTCTATCCTAATCACTGGTGCTTTTACTGCGGCACCGGCTTCTGCTTCGATCATCTCTGCAAAAGATTCCGCCTGGGCTGCAGGTCGGGTGATAAGTATCTGCCTGCCGAAAAGGCTTTTCTTCTCAAACCAGGTAAGTTTTTCTCTTAAATTTACAACATCACCAATAATGATCACTGCAGGTGGTTTGAGGCCAATCTTATTTATCTTATCCGCAATATTAGAAAGAGTACCAACCACGGTCTGCTGTCTGGTCCTCGTTCCCCAGCTTACCAAAGCAGCTGGAGTATTAGGGCTTTTCCCGGCAGCTATTACCCTTTCTGTAATTCGGGAAAGATTGCCTACACCCATTAATACAACAAGTGTATCTACTGCAGCAGATATCTTTTCGATATCAACTGTGCTTTTCTCTTTATCATCTGCCTCATGGCCGGTAATCACAGCAAAAGAGGAGGCAATATGTCTCTGGGTAAGTGGAATCCCGGCATATAAAGGGGCTGCTGTTGAAGAACTTATTCCGGGTATTATTTCAAAATCAATTCCGGCCTCTTGAAGCTTAAGAGCTTCTTCGCCACCCCGACCATATATAATTGGATCTCCACCTTT
>JAXKWB010000021.1:0-5276 GCA_036172385.1 Halanaerobiales bacterium
CTTTTTAGTAAAAAATATAAGAAAATTCCTGTTACTATAACAAATAATATCCCTTTAGTTGACTGTATAGTCTGATAAGAGATATAATCTTTCAGCAAATAGCTAGCTGTTGTATCAGAAAATGATATCCAGAGTATACCAAATATAAAATATGGCATTACTATATTTTTAACTGGATTCAACAATTTTTTATTCTTCTCATTCATAATTTGCCTCCAATATTTAAAATCGTAACGTCAAATCTAAATGTTTTTTTAAAAATATAAAGTAATTAAAATCATTAGCAAAAATTCAGGATAATACAGATAAGATATATAGAATAGTCTTAATTATTCAAAGATAGAAATATATAAAGATAGGAAAAATTCCAGTTAAATATCTATTCAACTGGAATATAATTAAATTATTATTAACTGGAATATGAAACTTTATTTTCTTAATTAAATTATACACTTTAAAAACGATTGCAGTCAAATAAACACTTTAAAAGTTTGTTATAATTAAATTTCAAAAAATAAAAAAGCATGGCTACAAAATGGCTACGAAACGAAAAATAGGCATAAAAAAAGACACCTTTTAAGGTGATAAATATTAATGGGGTGGATGATGGGTCTTGAACCCACGGCCTCAGGAGCCACAATCCTGCGCTCTAGCCAACTGAGCTACATCCACCATAAATATTAAACTTTTTGTAAAAATGGCGCGCCTGACAGGATTCGAACCTGTGGCCTACGGATTAGAAGTCCGTTGCTCTATCCAGACTGAGCTACAGGCGCATGGAGCGGGAAACGAGACTCGAACTCGCGACCCTCAGCTTGGAAGGCTGATGCTCTAGCCAACTGAGCTACTCCCGCAAATAAAATGGTCGGAGCGAAAGGATTTGAACCTTCGACCCCCTGCTCCCAAAGCAGGTGCGCTACCAAACTGCGCCACGCTCCGACGTGTTTTGTGCCCCAAAAATTAATAACTTTTTTCGCGGCGACAATTAATAGTATATAGTAAATGCCGCTTTCGGTCAAAGAAGAAAACGGCATTTATATGGCTTCAAATTAATTTAAACTTCTAATACTTCTTTTTACTAGCTATAGCTCTCTTTTATTCTGGTTTTCATTTTCTGTAGAGCCCGACCTCGATGACTAATTTTATTCTTTTCTTCCTGACTAATCTGGGCCATTGTCTTATCATATTCTGGTAAATAAAATATTGGATCATAGCCAAAGCCATTTTCTCCTGCAGGTTCTTCGGCAATTATTCCTTCGCATTTACCTTTAACAGTAATTTCTATATTTCGGAAAGGATCTACAAGCGCAATTACAGAAATAAAGGCTGCTTTTCTATTCGCCTCCGGCTGTCCTTCTAAAAGCTGCAGTACTTTTAAGTATTTTTCTTGATCATTTAAATCAGCTCCACCAAAACGAGCAGAATAAATTCCTGGTGCTCCATCTAAATACTCAACTGAAAGCCCTGAATCATCAGCAAGTACAATCTCATTTAATTCTTCAGCCCGCTGCCTGGCTTTTTTTAATGCATTCTCCTGATAGCTTTTCCCATCTTCTATAACTTCTGGCAGTTCTAATTCCGGATCCAGACCCTCAAAATTAAATTCCAAATCCGAAAAAAACGCTTTGATTTCTTCTATTTTGTGCTGGTTTCCACTTCCAATAATAATTTTTTTCATTTTAATTACCAACCAGGGCCAGTTTCTGTTCTTCTATAAGTTCCAGAATCCCCTTTTCTGCCAGATCATATAGTTGATCTAACTCATCTCTACTAAAAGGATGTTCTTCTGCAGTACCCTGAATCTCTATAATTTCTCCAGCCTCAGTCATTGCAATATTCATATCAACCTGAGCTTTAAAGTCTTCTTCATAGCATAAATCAAGCATCGGAGTCCCCTCAACTATGCCTACACTTGTTGCAGCCATAAATCCATTCAGAGGGTTTTCGCTTAATTTTCCTTCATCAATCATAAAGTTAATTGCATCCACTAAAGCAACATAGGCACCGGTAATTGAAGCAGTTCTGGTACCCCCATCAGCCTGGAGAACATCACAGTCAACCCAGATGGTTCGTTCTCCCATTTTATCCAGATCGATAATTGCTCTTAAACTTCTACCAATTAAACGCTGAATTTCCTGAGTTCTGCCGCTTAATTTCCGTTTAGCAGCTTCTCTAATATTTCTATCCTGAGTTGCTCTCGGTAATAAAGAATATTCTGCGGTCAACCAGCCCTTGTTTTGACCTCTTAAAAAATAGGGAACACTATCTTCTATAGATACATTACATAAAACCATAGTATCACCAGTCTCAACTAAAACAGAACCCTCAGCATACTTGGTGTAATTCCTTGTTATTTCCACATCTCTTAGTTGATTAACTTTCCTTCCATCTGTACGCATTATATACTTTCCTCCCAGTTGTATTCTTTGCTAAATATATTTTCTTCTTTAAAATTTAAAACTTCTAAACCTAAAAAATTACGACCATGCTCTAAAAATCTTCTTGATATTCTGGAACGATCACTCACTATAAATTTATGTCTGGGGTGTTCTATAGATGACTTTTTAAGCAGATCTATTTCAGTTAAGTTATCTCGCACTTCAACTGCCATTTCGTGAGCAGGATTGACTAAGGTAACCCCGGCCCCCATTATTTCAGCCAGGAGAGGACTTAAATAAGGAAAGTGAGTACAGCCCAGGATCAAAGAGTCGACCTCAGCCTCGATTAAAGGCAAAAGATAATTGCGGGCGGTTTTTTCTACCTCTACTCCATCAAATTTACCCTGCTCTACTAAATCTACAAATTTTGGACAGGCTTCCGCATATAGTTCAGCTCTGTTATTTAGATTTAAAATTTCATTTTGATAGGCAAAACTATTAACTGTACCCTCTGTACCAATAACTGCTATTTTTTGCCTGGCACTTATCTCCACTGCTTTAGCGGCAGCACTTTTAATCATACCAAAGATAGGTATTTCAAATTTTTTTTGAACATGGTCTAAAGCTGCAGATGTAGCAGTATTACAGGCAATAACAACTGCTTTAACATTTTTTTTATTAATTAAATATTTTATTATTTTTTCTACATATTCCCTGATCAGGTTTAAATCCTTTGGACCATAGGGAAGATGCAGAGTATCACCATAATAAATAATATCTTCTTCTGGCAGCAGTTTAAAAATTTCTCGAGCAACTGTCAGGCCGCCAACACCTGAATCTAATAATCCTATTGCTCTACTTGAATCTTCCAACAAAACCAACTCCTATCTGGATCATTAATTACCCTCAGTCAGTTTTTGATTGTACATCAAGGGACGACTTAAGTCAAGATGACCAACCAGACTTTCGACCTCTTTTCCCTCTAACAGTATTTTAACACTCTCGACCTCGGAAAGAGCTGTGTAAGAATTTACAATAGAATACACTGTCAGCCTTTCGCCAGTACTTCCTCCCCAGTGGTTATCTTTCAGGGCTCGATTAAAATTTAGGGTTAATAGTTGACCGTCAAGCTGATAATCTATTAACCGACTGCCTTCCGGAATTGTTTTTGTTAAATCATCACTTTCCGGGCCAGCTTTAAGTTCTTCAAATATTTGAAGATATCTATCAATATCTGGATCCAGGCTTCTACTTTCTGGCAGCAGATAACTGGCATTGTCAGCCGCAAAATAAACTTTTACTTTTTTTTCTAATAGATAATTATTGTAGCCGAGAAAAATAAGATATAAGACTGCTGCAGTCAGCACTAAAATCCTGAGAATAAGCAGCAATTTTCGTTTCTGATCAGCACTTAATATTTTTGCAGACATATTATTTACCCCCACTTTCTTCCAGGTAATCAAGTATCCCATCTACAATTAAAGCTGCTGCTTTATGCTGAAAATCCTGGCTTTTTAAGAGTTTTTCCTCGCGCAGATTACTTAAAAAGGCAACTTCAATTAAAACTGAAGGCATCTCAGTATATTTAATTACATAAAAATTACTTTCTTTAATTCCCCGGTCATAGATCCCTAAGTTTCTACCTAACTTATCATGTATTTTTTCAGCTAAAAGTCTATTTTGGTTATTACTACTTTGATTATAATATGTTTCTACTCCTCCAGTTTGAGAATTGTTAAAAGAATTAGCATGAATACTTACAAAGAGATCTGCATTTTTATTATTTGCAAATTTAACTCTCTGCTGTAAAGAAAGAAATTTATCAGAATTTCTTGTCAAAAGCACCTGATGCTTTTTATCAGCAAGTAACTCTGCTATTTCCCTGGCTATAGCCAGATTAGGTATTTTTTCTTCAAATCCATTTGCTCCAATTGCACCTGGATCAAATCCCCCGTGTCCAGCATCAACAACTATTAAATGACTTCCAATTTTCTGTTCCTGTTTCATTTCTTTACTTAAGAATTCCTTAGCAAGAGCTATTTTAATTCCCTTCCCACTCTGATAAGACTTCACTTTATGACTGTAATATTCATTTAGTTCAAAGACCAGTCTTGTAACTTCTTCTCCTTCCAGCTGATAATTACTGCTTCTAATATCTTTAATTAATGAGCTTTTTTCAATTGAATTAAAGTTACTTAAATTATTTAATGTGTTTTTGAAATCAACAACAATCCGATGTGGATAGTTAAACTTTTTAACCTCGTACTCAGCCTGAGACTCCATTAATATATTTAAATACTGATAATCATGATTATCTCTGGTTGTTATTTCTGAAAATTTATTTTTTAAATTAACCGTATAATAATAGAGGCCGTTTTTTTGTTTTTCCACCAAGTTATAACCTGTTAGCTCTTCCAGATCAGCAACAATCCTTACTGTCTGCTCATCAAATCTTGCTGTTCTCAGACTTTTAATCTGAGAATTATTAACTTCAACTTTGTCAACTATGCCACTACCCCTATTAACATGATAGAGATTCATAACTAATCTGGGTGGTGACTTAAGCAAAAATAGCTCTGGATTTAAAGCGGAAGAAGAGGTAAAATTAAAACTCCCGGCTGCATATTCCAGGTTACTAATTTCGGAGCGCTGACCGGGTTTAAATGTCAGCAAATTATTTTTTTCCCGCTGGACAGGTTTAAATATATCACCATTGGCCATTGTGGCTTCAATCCTTAAAATAACCGGATCAAGATCATGTTGAGTTACTTTAATATCCTTAATTAAAGGGAGATCTTCAATCTGCTGATCAAAATTACCGATTACTACTGAGGGAATGTCTATAATCATTTTTCTGCTGTCAGAAATATATTTAGTTTTTGCATCAGGAATTTTACC
>JAXKWB010000022.1:0-9802 GCA_036172385.1 Halanaerobiales bacterium
GCTTTCTATTGAGCAAATAGAAGAGATTATAACTAATTTACCTTTTTCAAGCCTCTTTAATTTTGGCATTGGTGGTGGACTGCTTAATACAAAAAAATTAAATATATTTATGGAAAAAGTTATTCCAAATAAAAGTTTAGAAGACTTTTTGATACCAACCGCCCAGCTGAGTTTTGACTTAAAAGAGGGCAAAAAATTCTTGGTTGCAGAAGGCTATATTTCTGAAGTTCTTCAAGCAACTTACTCTATACCCGGCTATTTTCCTATTCATTCAGAGGGAGAACACTATTTTATGGATGCCGGAATTCTTGAACCCTCACCTGCCAAATCAGCGGAGTTAATGGGGGCTGACTATGTAATAGCTACATCAACTCCTGAGGCCGAAAAAACTGGAGATTATAGTGGGGCTTTTCAGTCAAGTTCTCGTTTTATGCAGATTCTTCAGAACCAAAATTCAAGAAGAATATTAGAAAATTATGCAGATTTTGTAATAGAGTCAGATGTAAAAAGCTATACATTTATGGACTTTAATTATGCAAATAGATTGATAGATATCGGTTATAATGAGGCCCTTGAAAACATTGATAAGCTTAAAAAAGAGCTGGCAGTACTCGGAAAAGAACCTGCTCAATATGAAGAAAGACCCTACTATGATGTAGATGATCTGCTCAGAGATGTGGAGTATGATCGAATCGTTACAGAAGAAAGTTCAATTAGCCCCATAATCTATTATGGTAGAGATTATTCTTTTTTCAAACAGGAGCTAATTAGAACATCTCTGAACAGTTTTCAGGTGGGAGTGAATTTTAAAAGGAATAAGCTTGATCTTTCACTGCTGGGCTCTGATGATTGGGATAAAGGCTATGAAGCAGCATTTAGAATTACAAAGCTGACAGATAGCCTCGATTATATTTTGAAATACCAGAACATATATGATTGCCCATATGAAGATAATTATGAAAATGAGATAAAATACTATGGTCCAAGATATAATCTCTCTGCCGGCTTTGGCAGGAGAAATAATGAGGATTATCTGCTTTTTGGTAATGATTTTCGCTATATAGGTAAAGATCTTCAGTGGCAGACAGAAAATAATGTATTTTATCTGCAGGATGATGGTAAATTTAAGATCTTAACATCTCAGATTATTAACTATGATTTTACAAGGTCCTGGAGTATTGCGGCAGAAATTGTCTATAACAATACTGATATTGCGGAATCACCAATTATCTACAAGGGTCAGGAATTAGAGGCTCTGCAGGCCGAATTTCAGTCGAGTCTGCGCTTCAACTATAATTACAATCTCCAGATTCCTTTTCAGCTGCTCAATTTTTTTCAGATGACTGATATTGGTGGTTATCTCTTCGCCGATTATTATCATGAAGGGGATTGGAAAGATGGTGCGGTTGCTGTTGGTCCTGCCTTTAATGCAAAACTTTATTTATTAGGCTTAAAACCGATTGAACTGGATCTTTTTGCAGCACATGACTTTGAAATAGATGATCAGCGCTATGGTATTCAGTTCAGCTACAGTTTTTAAAATGCAGCTTTATAAAACAAGTGAGAGAATTCATTTTCTCTTTGCCAAGCAGCCGGTTTTCATGAGGAGTGAAAAAAGTTAACTTTAATTGAGTTAAATAACTTGAGATTGCAAATTAGAATCATAAAAATTATTTGGGGAGAGTGGTATGATGAAGGTAAAAAAAGCAGTAATTCCAGCAGCAGGGTGGGGAACCCGTTTATTACCGGCAACTAAAGCACAACCTAAAGAAATGCTGCCTATTGTTGATAAACCTACTATTCAATATATTGTTGAGGAAGCTGTTGAAGCAGGAATTGAAGAGATTCTGCTCATAACTTCCAAAGGAAAGCAGAATATAGAAGATCATTTTGACAAGTCGGCTGAACTTGAAGCCGCACTGAGAGAAAAGGGTAAGCTTGATCTGCTGGAAGAAGTAAAAGATATTTCAGATATGATTACAATTCATTCTGTAAGGCAGAAAGAACAGAATGGACTCGGACATGCTGTTTACTGTGCAAAAACTTTTGTCGGAGATGATCCATTTGCAGTGCTCCTCGGAGATGATATTATTAGATCAGATAAACCGGTTATCAAACAGATGATGGAAGTATATGAGGAAAGAGAAAGTCCAATACTCGGCTGTAAGACTGTAGATGACAGTGATGTAAGCAAATATGGTATTGTTGATTACAGCAGCAGAGATGGGGATGTTTATACGGTTGAAGGAATGGTAGAAAAACCCTCAATTGAAGAAGCACCTTCTAATCTTGCGATTTTAGGCCGCTATATTATAACTCCTGATATATTCCCGATTTTAGAAAATACCCCTCCAGGTAAGGGTGGAGAAATTCAGCTGACTGATGCACTGCAGACTCTTTTAGAACAGAGAACAGTTTATGGCTATGATTTTGACGGTAAACGCTATGATGTTGGTAACAAAAAAGGCTTTTTAGAGACCACAGTAGAGTTTGCCCTGGCCAGAGAAGATCTTGGACCTGATTTTAAAACATACCTTAAAGAGCTTGTTAAAGAGCTTTAATAGATAAAAAACAAGCTAAATCGTTAAATCGAAATTAAGACTCAGCTTGTGTTTGTTGTGATTTTTTGAATAAATCGAGCAATTTTAATTAAAAACTGCTGGAGTTTATGGTAAAATTAATACATGATAAATAATTATTTAGCAAAGAAATCATTTATTAAATTGTAGTCGAAATTATCTCCCAGCAGTTTTTTTAATTCTGCAGGGGTCTCTGGTTCTTCCAGGATAATTTTAGCTGCTCTTTTGCTGCCGATACCGGGAAGAGCTTCCAGTTCTTTTTGACCCAGTTCGCTAAAGTTTTGCGGCCATTTTAAGGCAGTAATAGAACGATAACCGTGATCAATAATTTTGACCTCTTCAAAAAAGCTGTCATTATGGTCTATCACGGCTGTTAAAATAGGATAGGTTCCCAGCTGACGGCAGTAATTTAAACTACCTTTTTGTTTTTCTGAATAAAGATCTCTTAAGATTACTCCTGCCGGGAAAACCCGCTGCAGCATTTTTTGATTGATATTTTTATTAATTTTTTCTTTGTACTTTTTAAAATCGCCCTGACTGTATTTTACATCTGGATAACTGCCGAGTTTAACAACCTGTCTGATATTGATACGCCTTAATAATAGATCATCTTGAAGCAGTTTTTCTAAAAATTCATAATTATATTGAAAAGTTTCTGGTCTTTCGCCAATTAATCCGTGCAGGAAGTTCAAACCAGGTAGAAGCTTTGGAATGCCGGATTCCCTTTTACCACCTATTTCATTCATCAATTTGATGGCAAAATAATTATCGTCTGGACTGCTGTCGATATTGTTTTTTTCAAGCACGAGCGGATCAGCTGATTCCAGACCAAAGGCAGCTGTATCACCTGGAGTATTATATTTGGCGATAGTTTCAATGATTTCTGCAGCTTTTTCAGGATGACGGGCTATTTCTGCAGGGTTCATATTATCCATATGCAGTACTTTTAGTTCAGGATCAGCATTTCTGATCCCCTGATAAAGTTCTTTTATGTGTTTGGGATTCAAGTTAAAACCGCCGTTCACCAGCTGTGCTCCATATAATATGAGATCGGTCTGACTACCTATGCGGTAGTGGTGGATGCCATTTGCAGCAAGTGCTTTTACCTCTTCTGCAATAAATTCAGGTGAACGAGAATATGTAATATTTTTAAGTCTTTCACTGCAGAATGCACAGTGAGTTGGACGAGGACAGCCTCTAAAACTTTCGATCTCAGCTATCAGGTGAGGATAATCAGGATGTTTTTTTACAAGCTGAGCTCCAGCTGTGGCCCATTGGTTGATTCTGGCTGTTATTTCATTTAACTTTATTTGTTCTTTGCTGAGGCGCTGATAAAGATCAAAAGCAGCAATTTCCTCACTTAAAATATCATAAACTGATTCAAATTTTTCTCTCATTTTTTTGATTAATGTTATTGGACCACCCAGAACTTTGGTGGGATAGTATATTTCTTCAGCAATTTCTTTGATTTCAGCTGCAGAGGCAGGCTGACCACCGAGATAATGTCCTGGTACAGTTGTGCCAGCAAGTAAAATTAATATATCTTCTTTTTCTAACTCTGAAAAATATTTTTGTTTTTCTGACCGCAGGGTGTCAATTGTTAAATAATCGAGTTTATCAGGGTCAACACCTGCATCGAGCAGAGCTCCCCAGAGATAGCGGATATGTGGTGAAATATATGGTGGTACACCAAGGGTAGAAGGTTCATCAAGGTAGCCATCGATTACGGTGATTTTAAGCTGAGAATTTTTCATATAATTATTCCTTTCTTCTTATTAAAATATGTTGTTTTCTAAACATGAGTAATATTGATACTAATTATATTATAACATGAAAAATAGCAAAAATGCTAAAATGAAATACTATAATCTGTTAAATATATTAAATTATTCATAAATATATAAAATCCTACTAAATAGCTAAAAAAATATCAGTAAATTTAAGTATTATTTTGTATAAGTGGGCAGGATTTAGGGAGTTAAGATGAAATATGTATAAGTAGGATAAATATATTAATTTGTCTGAATAGACTCAGTTATGGAGATGAAAAAAATGCAGAATTTAAAGTTTTTAAACACAAAAATAATCAATAAAACTATTTATATATTTTTGATTTTAATTTTTCTAATTATATTTTCACAGACAGCAGGGGCAGAATATTTTGAGGCTGGATTGAAAGACTATATTATTAATGATCATCTGATAAGGGTGCCGGTTTTTAATCCTGTCGAGAGTATAGAAATTAGAAGCAAATATAATGCTGTTTTAAGTTCTGCTGGAAATGAAGATCTGAAACTGGAAACTGGGGAAAATTATTTTATTGTCTTAAATTCTGCAGCTTTCAATAGAGCTGCTGCAGACAGTTCAGAAGAAAGACAAGAAACAACTCGTGAAGAAAAAGCAGATGGAGAAATGCAGACTGATAATACAGTTTCAGAATCAATTGATACAAGTTCAGCTGTTGAAAGCCCCCGCAAAGAAATGCGCTATGTTCTGCAGATATTTGCAGGTTCAACAGAAGAAAATGCAGAAAGCAGGTTGGCAGAGCTTGAGGAGAAAATAGATGCTGAGCTGAACATTATAGAAGAAGGTGGTTTATTTAAGCTCTTGGCAGGTAATTTTAAAAACAGAGCTGAGGCTGAAGCCTTTGAAGCAGAATTAAAAGAAATAGGTATTGAAGGCTGGATAAAAGAGGTAATGCTTTCTATAGGGGGAGAAGTAGAGCAGGATCTAGAAGCAGCTCAAGCTGAAGATAATAATACAGATAGTTTTGTGGATACTAATCAAGTTTCTGACAATATTGATTCAGCTGAGGAAATTGATAATTTGCTTGCTCTATACAATTCTCAGGGAGAAAAAATTAGAACAGCGGAAAGTTTTCGTATAAATGGCTATTTTGAGGCCAAAGGGAATGAACTATCAGGAGATTTTAAATTCAATTCTTTTAACAATAAGGTGAGGATTGAAGCCCTGACCAATTTAGATAGATTAACTTCAGCACTTTTAAAAAATTATTTTGAGACCGATACTCCACGTGAAGCACTCAAAGCACAGGCTGTTATCTATAGAACTGGACTGCTTTATCAGCTGCAGTCATATGGCTCTGAACTTGTATATAGGGGGGATTATAATTTTGGGCTGCTGGAGCCGGCCTATAAAAATGCTGTTAATGAAACTGAGAATCAAGTTTTAGTCAGAGATGATAGTTTTTATTATAATTCAGATTTTGAGCTGAGAGAGCTCAAGAAGCCGAGAACAGGCATTATTCCATTGGCCCAGGCAGATTACAGCTGCCAGGAAATTTTAGATTATTATTATCAGAGATCTGAAACTGCAGATTTAAAAGAACTCATGGATAGTGAAGTAAAATTCACTGCAGGTATTACCTATGGTCTTAAATTTCAAGAAATACGCCAGTTCAACTGGAATGGCCCGCGGTTGATCACAGTTATCGATTATAATCTAAATGTCGAAAGACTTCGCCTCAAACCTGTACTTGCCGGTGATCAAGTACCAGGTAGAGAGGATCTGGAAGATTTGATAAAAAGGCATTCTGCTCTGGCAGGTGTCAATGGCGGCTATTTTCACTATACCGGGCGGCCGCTTGGGCTGCTTTATCTGGATGGTGAGCTTGTAAGTGAACCCTTATATAATCGGACTTCTCTGCTTATCGCTAAAGATGGGAGTTTAGACTTTGAGCAGGTTAAATGGGAAGGACAGGTAATTATTAATTCTGGCGAGGAAAAAATAATGCTTGATGGAGTTAATAGAAATACTGGTGTAGGAGAAGCTATCTTATTTAACAGCTATTATGGTAAAAACGTACCTGAATTAAAAAATAGATATTATGATATTGTTGTCCGGTCTGGAGAAATACTTGGTGTAGAAGATGATAAAGGTTCTCAATCAGCGATTCCACCTGATGGTTATGTAATTAGAGTAGAAAAAAGCAAAGAAAATATTCTGGCTTTAATACCACAGCTTGCTGGTAAAAGTGCTCAATTAGACCTGAAATTTTCGCCTGATTTTGAGGCCCTCAATATTATCCATGCAGTAGGTGGTGGACCGGGTCTGCTTAAAGATGGTGAGGTTAATATAACAGGTGAAGAAGAAAGATTTCAGTCAGATATTTTAAAAAACAGATCACCGAGAACCGCACTTGGACTTACAGCTGATCAGCATCTGATTATGCTGACTGTCGATGGTCGTCAGCAGGAAATAAGTGTGGGGATGAGCCTTGAAGAGCTTGCCCTTACCTTAAAAGATTTAGGAGCAGAAGATGCAATGAATCTTGATGGTGGTGGCTCAGCTAGAATGGTAATCAGGGGTTTTACAATGAACAGCCCCAGTGAAAAAAGATATATCAGTAATGGGATTTTAATTAATGATAATTGAGTATAACCAAAGTAAAGGAGAATGCAGATGAAAAAAACAGCTATATTAATTTTAATTTTGACAGTAATTTTAACTTCTGCAGCAGCAGTATCTGCAGCAGAAATGAGGTCGGTCAGATATTTAATTTCTGGTGATGCTTTAGAGATCGATACACTGCAGCTTGAACCGGAATTTAATTTAAATGGAAATGCAGATGCAATGCTTAATCTGGCATTCGATGGGGATGACCTGCATTTCGGAGCTGATGCTGGACTAAATATCTTATCCCAGGAACAGCTCAGGCTGGATCTTCACATGATGTTTACCGACCAGGTGAACAATCAGGATTTCGGTAAGGCTTTTGGCATATCAGCAAGAACGATCAATTCTGATATGAACTTTTACTGGAATACCTACTATTTTATTGATGATGAAATAGATGATCATGCCTATTATAGAGGTGGCCTTGAATATAAATTGGGTGCCAACAGCTATTTCGATCTCAGCCTCGGCAACAAATACTGGGATTTAAGTGATGATGTAATCAACTTTGGTATAAAATTCGATCTCTAAGCAGGAGGAGTTTATGCAGAAATATTCTTCAGAAGAACTGATAAAATATATAAAGAAATTCAGAGAACAGCAGATAATGGTCATCGGAGATCTGATTGCAGATAGATTTGTAATTGCAGCTCCAGACCGCTTATCTAGAGAAGCACCGGTACTAATTTTAAAACATAAAAATGAGAAAATACTGCCGGGTGGAGGAGCAAATGCAGCTGCAAATATTGCCAGTCTTGGTGCAGGTGTAGATCTGCTTGGAATAACTGGTGATGACACAGCAGGTATCGCCTTAAAAGAAGAACTTGAGAGACGAAAGATAAAAACTGAGGGAATCTTGACTGATCATTCGAGACCAACTGCTGAAAAAACAAGAATTCTGGCAGGTGGAGAACAGATTGTCAGACAGCAGGTAGTTAGGGTTGATAAGGTAGAGAGCTCTGACATTTCTGTTGAGCTGGCTGATAAAGTAAAGGCTTATCTTAAAGAAAAAATTAATGCTGCTGATGGTATACTTTTTTCTGATTATGGTAATGGGATTTTTACGGCCGATATTTGTGAAGAACTGCTGAAAACTGCAGCAAAAAATAATAAGATAACTGCAGTGGACAGCCGCTATCAGCTGAAGCTTTTTTCGGGGGCTTTTATAGCAACACCAAATCTAGAAGAAGCATCAGCTGTTTATGGTAAAGAATTAAAGACTCAGGCAGAGGTAGAAAAAGCTGGTTTAAAGATGAGAAAAGAACTTAATCTTAAATATCTCTTAATAACCCAGGGTGGAGAAGGGATGACCCTCTTTTCACCTGAGGATAATATAGAGCATATTCCAGCAGCCAATTTTACAGAAGTATTTGATGTAACCGGTGCTGGTGATACAGTAGTAGGAACCTTGATTTTAGCAGCAGCAGCAGGTGCACCTCCAGAGATTGCAATCAGGCTTGCCAATTATGCTGCAGGTATTGTAGTCCGCAAAAGTGGTGTTGCATCTGTAACAGAAGAAGAGCTGATAAGAGAAGTGGTTAAAAATGGCGGCTAAAATAATGGGATTAGAGGAACTTAAAAATGAGATTGAAAAGAAAAAAGAGGCTGGAGAACTGATTGTATTTACAAATGGCTGTTTTGATATTCTACATGTCGGCCATATTCGCTATTTAAAAAAAGCTGCTTCACTTGGTGATAAGCTTGTACTGGCAGTAAATAGCGACAGCTCAGTCAGAGAACTGAAGGGGAAAAATAGACCTTTTGTTCCTGAGAAAGAAAGAATGGAAGTGCTGGCTGCTCTTGATATGATAGATTATCTTGTTCTTTTTTCAGAGGTCAACTGCAAAAAAGTGCTGGAAAAGATAAAACCACAAATTTATGTTAAAGGTGGAGATTACAGGATTGAAGATTTACCGGAAGCTGAAACAGTATATTCTTATGGTGCTAAGGTTGTACTTATCACAGAGGTTAAAGGACGCTCAACTACAAATATAATTAAAAAAATAAGGAAGAGTAAAGATGAAAAATAGTCATCTGCAGATTTTACTGCTGCTTGTTTTACTTTTGCTGGGAGCTACAATTCTTGAACTGGGAATTAGTTTTGAGGCTTTGATGAATTTCTAGAGATGTCTAGAGAACAGGGGATTACTGACCAGGATGGGGGGATTTGCTTGTTTAAAGAAAAGAGCGAAGAAGAGATTATAGAGATGGCTCAGGCTGGTAATGATCTTGCAATTGAATATTTGATAGATCAAAACATGGATATAGTTTATGCAAAAGCAAGATTCTTTTTTATCAAAGGGCTGGATAGAGATGATGTTATTCAGGAAGGTAGAGTAGGATTATATAAGGCAATTCGTGATTTTAAAGAAAATAAAGGTGCTTCATTTAGGGGTTTTTCTCAGCTCTGTGTACACAGACAGCTGGTATCAGCTATAAAAAAAGCGAATAGACAAAAACACATGCCTTTAAATACTTCGGCTTCACTGGATAAAAGTCTTGATTACGGCAATGAAACAGGCAGAACTTTTAATGAAATTTTACCTGATGAAGGTGAAAATTTAGAAAGGAAATTCATCTGTAACGAAACCCTTACCACAATTATAGAAGAATTGTCAGAAGAATTGACTGATCTTGAATGGAATGTTTTTATGCTATATCTGGACAGCAGATCTTATAGAGAAATTTCTGTTGAGCTTGATATTAATGTCAAAACAGTAGATAATGCCCTGCAGAGAGCAAGAAAGAAGATAGAAGATATTCGCGAAAACTATAATCTGAGAGGGGTCGTGGGATAAAATTGAAGC
>JAXKWB010000023.1:0-15697 GCA_036172385.1 Halanaerobiales bacterium
TAATTTAACTTTTTATTTAAAGGAAGAATACTGCCTGCCTTAATAAAAATTGGCATTTTCTCCAGAGGAGCATCTACTATCAAATGTTCTTCTCCCTGATATATTTCTTTTGTCCAGAAATCGATCCACTTTCCTTCAGGTAAGTAAAGCATTCTTTTATCTTTATCAGGCTGATATACTGGAGCCACCAGAACACTATCTCCAACCATAAATTGATCTGAGAGATTCTGACACTCTTTATCTTCCGGAAATTCCATAATTAAGGGTCGCATCAGCGGAATTCCTGTTTCAGAAGCCTGATAAAATAGATTATAAATATGGGTTATAAATTTATATCTTAATTCAATATATTTTTTAATAATCTTTTCATATTTTTCTCCAAAAGACCATGGTTCCTGAGAAACAGCTCTAACCTCACAGTGATTTCTAAAGAAGGGAAAAAATGCTCCCAACTGAGTCCAGCGGGTCAAAAGCTGACCATTACTGTTACCGGTAAAACCTCCAACATCTGTACCGCAGAATGTAACTCCTGACAGACCCATATTCATCAGCATTGGCATAGCAAGTTTGATATGATCCCAGAAACTCCTGTTATCTCCAGTCCAGACAGCAGAATAACGCTGAATACCGGAAAAACCGGCTCTGGTTAAAACAAAAGGCCGCTCATTATTCAGACTTTCCTTTAATCCTTCAAATGTTGCCTTATCTTCTAAAAATCCATATAAATTGTGGAAACGGCGGTGGGTACCAGAATCGCCATCATTCTGATGCATCACCTCAACATCCATGGTATCAGTTTTATTAAAAGCAGCAGGTTCATTCATATCATTCCAGATACCCTTTATTCCAAGGTCTGTATAATCCTTCTGCAGGCCGGCCCACCAGTCTCTAACCTTTGACTGTGTAAAATCCGGGAAAGCACAGTTGCCAGGCCAAACTTTATCTATAAATACTTTACCATCAAGATATTTGCAGAAATAATCATTTTCCATTCCTTCCTGATATAGCTTATATTCGGGATCTTTTTTTACACCAGGATCAATAATTGTCACAGCTTTAACCCCATTATCCTCCATCTTAGAAAACATTGCTTCAGGATCTGGAAAACGATCTTCATCCCAGGTATAAATTTTATATTGATCCATATAATGAATATCAAAATGAAAAGCATCACAGGGAATTTCTTTCTCCCTAAAAGTTTTTAAAAGCTGCTCAACTTCAGCCTGGGGATAATAACTGTAGCGTGACTGATGATATCCCAGCGACCATTTTGGTGGTAAAGGCATAGTACCTGTTATTTGAGAATATTTGCTGACTACATCTTTTAAAGAAGGACCATTAATAAAATAATAATCCAGTTCTCCTCCTTCAGCCCAGAAAGAAAAATAATCCTGGCCCTCACTTCCCAGATCAAAGAAACTCTTATATGAATTATCAAAATAAATACCATAACTATTTTGGGGATTAAAAGCAATTAAAAATGGAATTGATTGATATAAGGGATCAGTATCACTGACATGAGGCAGAAAAGTATCATGATTCCACATTTCATATAGTCTTCCCTTTTTGTCAAGCCAGCCTGTTTTTTCTCCCAGTCCATAGAATCGTTGACTCTGCTCAAATGATTTCCAGGCTCTAACCTTTTGTTTTTTCCAGCCCAGAGCATATTTATTATAATCCTGGTGAATCAGATTTCCCTCCTGATCAAATACTTTAAGCAGGAATTTATCTTTTTTAATCTTAAGTACTAATTTATCTGTTTCAATTATTAAATGTTCATTATTTTCTTTAAAATCAAAATTAGAATAACTGAGATTATGTTCAACTACTGCTTCAGTACTTTTATAGCTAATTTTCTGATCTGAATGTGCCATAATAACTCTAAAAATATCAGCAGTTAAAAATCTGATAGCCAGATTGGCATGTTTAAAATTTAACCTAATTTCATTATCCTTAATATCATAATTTAAAATTCCACTTAATTTATGGTAATCACTGCTGTCATCTCTGCTTTTACCCTGCAGTAAAGCTTCACTATTATCCATTTAAAAATCTCCTCTCAACCTTAATTTTGTATTATGTAATTTTGTGCAATCGTTTGCACAAATCGTTAAAAAAATATTTTATGTTTTCTTTACTATTTATAGCTTATTACATTATTCTGACATTTGCAAGTCTTTTTAGAAATTTTTCTGTTTCTTTGTAAATTTTATCTCTAATCTGTTATAATTGTAATTAATTAGAGTAGTTAAGGAGGAATCAAATTTGAAGAAGAATGATTTTAAAATCGCTTTACAGGAAAGTGAAAAAATAATATTATTTAAAAATATTAAAGAAGCTGAAATTATTGTGAAGTTAAAGAACTGCTTAAAAGTAAAAAATGGTTCTAGATCAAATCTAAGTAATCTTATTTATAAATTAATAGAACTGAGTCTTAATCAGGGGCTTAGTGGTGATCTCTGGCATAATTACCTTAAATTAAAAATTTGTGCTGCTGAAAATGTTTTTACTTTAAGAGCAGAAAAAAAGTTGATCAGCCACGAAGACAGCCTCTATCAGATTGCGTTAAATGATATTGAAATAATTAATAACTTATTTTCTTTTTCTTTTCAGGATATTCTAAAACTTTTAGATCAAAAAAGAATTACAAATTTAAAAAACTTTAAAATTACAAATTCAGGATTAATTCCCTATAATCTAAATGAATTTCAACAGCTATTTAGTTCCAATGCTCCGGGAGAAAATTTAGATAGCTTAATTAATTTTTATCAGAATTATGGTGCTGGAATTTTGAATCAAAGTAGAGCTTTTTTCTGGCAGCAGAATACTTTAAAGGCAGTAAATAATCCTGATCCTATTAGCTTTGATCAATTAATTGCTTATCAAAAAGAAAAAAAGAAGTTAATAGAAAACACAGAAAGTTTTTTAGAAGGTTATCAGGCTCATAATGTACTATTATATGGTGACAGTGGAACGGGAAAATCTTCCTCTGTTAAGGCAGTATTAAACAAATATTATCAGCAGGGACTGAGATTAATAGAAATCAACAGCACTCAGATTAAAGAACTGCCTGAAATTCTTGAATATTTAAATCAGCGAGGTCTCAATTTTATCATTTTTATGGATGATCTTTCTTTTGAAGAATTTGAAACTGATTACAAATATTTAAAGGCAGTTATGGAAGGTGGTATAGAATCAAAACCCAAAAATGTGCTCTTTTATGCAACAAGTAACCGCAGACATCTGGTCAGAGAAAAATGGCAGGATCGAGAATCTGAGGTTCACGAAAATGATATTTTAAATGAAAAATTATCTCTTAGCGAAAGATTTGGACTGACCTTAATGTATAACAATCCTTCTCAAGACGAATATTTAACTATAGTTAATGAACTGGCTGCTCAGGCAGGTTTGAATCTGACAAAAGCTAGTTTAAGCAGAAAAGCTCTGCAGTGGAGCAAATGGAACAATGGACGTTCAGGACGTTCAGCAAAACAGTTTATCAATCAATTATTAAAAGAAAAAAACAAATAAAAATAAAAACTGCTCCCAGTTAAAAGGGGGGGCAGTTTTTATATGAGTCATACTATTAAATTTATTTTGGGATTGGATATAATTTTCCACCGTGACTTTCTAAAAAGCCTTTTAATTTATCCAATTCTTTATCACTGATTTCCATCTCTTCTTCATTTTTTTTATAAAACTCAACTGCAAGATCAAGCATTCTATTATCTCCTGGACTTACTGCTGTATCTACATCCTGAGATAAAGTAAATTTCAGCGCCAGTTCTGCCAGTTGATTATTATCATAAATAGGTTTATACCAGGTATTATAGTTTTCTTTCCGGTCATCTTCCCAGCGACGCTGTGCCATGGCTTTAATTGCAATTATCCCCATTTCATTTTCTCTGGCTTTTTTTATTACTTCTGGACCCTGATCATAGTTAAACCAGTAATTCCAGTTAATAGGAAACATCACAGTATCAAAATCAAAGCTTTTAATTAATTTTAAAGCCGCCCATTCTCTGTGGGCAGAAAAGCCAATATTTCTAACCAAGCCTTCTTCTCTGGCTTCAATAATAGCTTCCAGAGCTCCTCCAGAACCTAAAGCTTTATTAAGGGCATCTTCATCTGTAACTTCATGCAGCTGATAAAGATCAAAATATTCTGTATCAAGAAGTTCTAATGATTTTTCCATATCCTGGCGAACCTGATCTTTAGTCTGTCCCGGTTCAGTTTTATTAGCTAAATAAACTTTATCACGATATGGTTTTAAAGCAGGCCCCAGTATATTCTGTGCATTTCCATAAGTAGGACCAACATCAAAAAAATTGATACCATTTTTAACAGCGTTTTTTACAATCTGATCAGCTTTAGCCTGTGGAGTATTCATCAACATAATAGCACCAAAGCTAATTTCTGATACATTTAAATTAGTTTTTCCTAATTTTCGATATTTCATTAAATTCACCCCAACTTTTTGAAATTATAAGCTAAATTTTTAGAAAAGTTTCATTTATCTCTATATGTATAATAATATATCTTTATAGAAATAGCAAGAAAGCCAGACAATTAAAAGTCTGACTTTCATTAAATGATTTAATTTAATAATATTTTAGCTTCAACTTCCTGGTCAGCTTCCACTTTTAAACCAGGATAGGCAAAATAAGGAACTCCATTTTGATCCCAGAAAAGTTCCTGGATTCTACCATGACGATTATGGTCATAAAGAGGATTCCCCTCTATTTCTTTATAAGGTCTGGCGTGATAGACTAAAAGATCAGTTACCCCATCTTCAGTCTTAGTAAACGAGTTGTGACCCGGTCCATATAATGAGGTTTCTTCTGAAGTTATAAATACAGGTTCTTCACTCTTCTGCCAGGAATCACGTTCAAGTAAATTACTATCCTGATCAGCACTTAAAAGTCCCATACAGTAATTATGGCCAGTTTCGCTGGCAGAAAAAGCAACAAATATTTTACCGCCGCGCTTAATAACGGCCGGACCCTCATTTACATCAAAACCGATCACTTCCCAGTCATATTTCGGTTCTGATAATAAATGCTGTTCTTTAATTGTCCAGGGATTTTCCATTTCAGCAATATATAAATTGGATATTGTATTATCTTCAATCTTTTGAGCCCAGATTAAATATCTCTTTCCCTGGTGTTTAAAAGTAGTTGCATCAAGACTAAAACTTTCAAATTCAATATTAATTTTACCTTTTTCAGTCCATTCACCAGTAAGTGGATTATCTGCTTCACATTCAAGCACATAAGGTCTAATTGCCCAGACATCATCTTCTCTACCTGCTGCAAAATAAAGATACCAGCTTCCATCTATAAAGTGAAGTTCAGGTGCCCAGATATGTTTGCTCATTATACCTTCATCATATTTTTCCCAGACAATAACTTCTTCAGCATCTTTAAGATCAGAAATGGTTTTGGCTCTTCTTAAAACAATACGGTCATATTCTGGGTATGAACCTGTAAAGTAATAATAACCATCACTATGTTTATAAATATAGGGATCAGCTCTCTTTTCAACCAGAGGTTCTGGATAATTAATCTCCCTTATTTTGCCATTAACAGTAACCTGTCCTTCTTTTTTCAGTTTTTCGAGCTCAACTTTTTCCCATTCAACACCGCGATAACTGTATTTATCGTCCAGAAAAATTTTGATTTTTTCCGGTAATTCAATCTGTTCCAAATTATCTGCAGTTATTTCTATATTTTCGAGATCTGTTATTTTTTCAGTGTATTTATTTTTCATAATTACTATTCTCTCCTCCTTAACTTAAAGTAACTAAAGTTACTGAAGCTGCCGGTAAAGTAATATTCAATTTGTTATCCTCTAATTTTACAGATTTTAGCTCAGCAGGCTTAATGTTTTCTGGATTATCAAAACTATTATGTGCATTTAATTTATCAGCTGTTAATACTCGAGCCTCAACTTCATTTAAATCAAATTTTTCAGCAAATAAATTACTGGTTAGTTCAATTTCCTCATCTGCTTTTAAATTACAGATGGTAAGATTAACTTTACCTTGATCATTAATTGAAGCAGAAGCATTTAAAGCCGGAATTTCTTGATCTTCAAATTTATATTTTTCACTTTCCAGCTCAAAATGAAGAAGCTCTGCATCCTGATGAACTTTATACATTTCGAATACATGGTAACTTGGAGTTAAAATCATATCTTCTCCATCAGTTAAAACCATTGCCTGCAGTACATTAGCAGTCTGAGCAATATTTGCCATTTTAACCCGATCAGCATGCTGATTAAAAATATTTAAGGTGATTCCAGCAATCAGAGCATCTCTCAAGGTATTCTGCTGATATAAAAATCCCGGGTTTGTTCCCGGTTCAACATCATACCAGGCACCCCACTCATCAACAATCATGGCAATTCTTTTTTCTGGATCATATTGATCCATAATTGTTCCATGTTTACTAATTAACTCATCCATTTTTAGAGCTTTTTTTAAGGTGATAAACCATTCATCTTCTTTAAAATCAGTTGCAGAACCCTTTCCTTTCCAGAAATCTCCCGGGATTGTATAATAATGGAGGCTAAGTCCATCCATCTGTCTGGCTGCATTTTTCATTAAGACTTTTGTCCAATTATAGTCATCTACATTGGCACCACAGGCAATCTTAAAGATTTCATTATCACCGTGATCACGGACATAAGTCTGATAATTGCGGTACTGATCCGCATAATATTCAGGTCTCATATTACCTCCACAGCCCCAGTTCTCATTTCCGACACCAAAATACTTTAAATGCCAGGGTTTTTCTCTACCGTTTTCTTTTCTCCAGTCAGCCATTGGAGACTCCCCTGCAAAAGTTATGTAATCTACCCATTCCTGCATTTCTCTAATTGTACCACTACCAACATTCCCAGAAATATAAGGCTCTGCATCTAAAAGTTCACAGAGCTGCATAAACTCATGGGTCCCAAAATGATTATTTTCAGTTACTCCACCCCAGTGAGTATTTACCATTTTCGCTCTATCTTCTCTGGGACCTATTCCATCTTTCCAGTGATATTCATCAGCAAAACAGCCTCCAGGCCATCTTAAAACAGGAATCTCAATCTTTTTAAGAGCTTCCACTACATCAGTTCTGATCCCATTTTGATTTGGTATCTCAGAATCTTCACCAACCCAAAACCCTTCGTAAATACATCTCCCTAAATGTTCGGCAAAATGTCCATATATATTCCTATTAATTTTTTCTTTTTTTTGATCAAGATTTATCCTTAACTTATTCATTTAAAATCCTCCTCTTGGGTTATTCTAAATCAGTCTTTTTTCTGCAGCCATTCAAGCTGCCATTTTTGTTCTTTTTTATCTTTATCTTCTCGCTGAATTAAATTATTATCCTCACTTAAAGTTAAAAGTTTTTTACTATTTCTATTTATAATTTTAAATTCATCAGTATTAACGGCTGTTATTTCCCACTCCTGACAGGGATGAGAAGAATTGCTCCACTGCTGGACTACAGCAGCTTCAGTTTTTAAAGCATCCTGGACTTCTAGATATAGAAGACTGTTTTTATTTTCGATTCTATAGAAATTGCTGTCAACAGGATAAATCATCCATTTTTGTGAATCTAAATCATTATCTTTTCTGGCAACCATTTTAGCTCTGGCTTCAGTTTTAGAATCTTCAACACTAACAATTTTATTTTGAGCAGAATTTATAATTTTATAATATCCTTTAAAATAATTATCTGCTTCTGCTAATTGGGGCCAATTGTTTTCCCATTTTAAATCCTTTATAAAAAACCTGTATTCCCCATTTTTTCTGCTGTAGGCATGATGAACTAATAATTGATTATTATAAATATCCTGACCTCCATGGCCAACATATTTTTCATCACCGGCAGTTAAAACTGTTCCCCCACCATTTAATAAATCAATATCATTTTTATCAAAATAAGGACCTTCAATATATTTTGAACGGCCATATACTATTTTATAATCACTTTTTTTGCCCCTGCAGCAGTGATCAATCGAAGTAAAAAGATAGTAATATCCATCTTTATAAGTTAAAGTCGGTGCTTCAACTCCTGCAGCCCTATCTCCTACTTTGCGTGAAGCCAGAGAATAAATTTCCCCTTTTAATTTCATAGTTTTCTGATCAATTTCAGCTAATTTTATTCCATCAAACCAGGAACCAAACACCAACCAGGGATTATCCTCTTCATCTATAAAAACACAGGGATCAATTGTATTATATTTCTTGCCATCTGAAGATGTAATCACAAGTCCTTTATCTTTCCAGTTCCCCTCTTCTATGCTATCTGCAGAAAGTAATCCAATGACTGAGTTATTTGTTCCAAATTCTGAGACTGAATAATAAAGCCACCACTTATCATTAAAAAATTCTAAATCTGGGGCCCAGATATCATTATTTCTGTCAAAATGTGGTACATAATCACTCCACCAGGCAAGTGGTTCCTCTAAAATAGGAGCTTCTTTTTTCCAGTTCAAACCATCCTGAGATGATTTAATACCAAAACCTTTACCTGTGTGAAATAACCACCATTTATTATTTTCCTTTACTAAAGCTGGATCATGTGCCTCAAGATTACCTGTTATATTTCTATTTAGACTGAACAATTTTTTTCCCATTATTTTTACCTCCCAAGCATTAAATAATAAAATAGGTCATCAGAGTTATTATATTATTTCTTTATAAAACCCTGATAACCTTTTATATCCTATTATTTATTTAGATAATCTGATAACATTCCAGGATAACTCAGGAAGTTCAGCAGTTAAGCTTGATCCATTAATTTCAGCATTACCTTTATTATGTGGTTTAACATTGTCAGGGTTTTCTTCAGTATTTACTGCTTTGAGATCATCATTTTCTAAAACAAGATGTTCAAGAACCTTATAATCCTCAAAACCATTTAATTCAGTTTCTAATTCTAAGACTGATTCAGTATCTCTATTAACAGCAAATATGGTTAATTCTTCTTTTTCTTCATCAAATACAGTAACCTGTTCTAAAAGATCAACTTCTTTAAAATCTTTACTGTCATAGGTCGGGGAAGTAACCCTGCTGTCTAAAACAGTTCCTCTACCAAATTTTGAAGCATGATAATAGGGATAGAAAATAGTCTGTCTCCAGGCCCCTCCATTTTCATTAGTCATGATGGGAGCAATTACATTTACTAATTGTGCCTGATTGGCAATTTTAACTCGATCAGCATGTTTGAGCAGAGTTATTAAAGTCAGTCCAACAACTAAAGCGTCTTCAAAGTTATATATGTCTTCTAACTGTGGAGGTGCAACCTGCCATGGTTCACGTTTTTTATCAGCTTCATCAGAATGATACCAGACATTCCACTCATCAAATGATAAATTTATCTTCTTATCGCTATTTTTCTTGGCTTTAACATAGTCACAGATTGCAACTACCGAATGAATAAAATCATCAAGGCTTTCTGTTTGAGCCAGGAAGTTTTTAATATCATTTTCATCATTGCGGAAATACTGATGTAGAGAAATATAATCAACATGTTCATAAGCATGTTCCAGTACCGTTGCTTCCCACTGCCCAAAAGTAGGCATCTGTCTGTTGGAACTTCCAGAAACAACTAATTCAATTTCAGGATCCAGCCCTTTCATAACCTTAGCAGTTTCCAGTGCCAGACGACCGTACTCATCTGCAGTTTTATGTCCAATCTGCCAGGGACCATCCATTTCATTTCCCAGACACCAGGTTTTAATATTATATGGTTCTTCTCTTCCTTGCTCTTTGCGTAAATCACTGTAGTAGCTGCCACCTGGATGGTTGCAGTATTCCAGATAATTACGGGCAGCGTCAATTCCTCTGGTACCCAGGTTAACCGCCATCATAACCTCAGTCCCTGCTTTTTCTGCCCACTGCATAAATTCATTTGTTCCAACTTCATTTGTTTCAACTGTTCTCCAGGCAAGCTCCAGTCTATTGGGGCGTTCTTCCACAGGGCCAACTCCATCTTCCCAGTTATAACCCGAAACAAAGTTTCCACCTGGATAGCGAATTATTGGTGGGTCTATTTCTTTAATTAACTCTAAAACATCTTCTCTAAATCCATTTTCGTCAGCTGTTGGATGGTCAGGCTGATAAATCCCTGTATAGACAGCTCTACCAAGATGCTCAATAAAAGAACCATAAATTCTTTCGTCTACTTCACTTACTGTAAAATTGCGGTCTAAATATACTTTTGCATTTTTTTTGCTCATTTTAGTCTCCCTTTCTTTAATTAATTATATTTTCTTCTCAACCAGATCATTATAGCCTGCTAAATTAAGTTCTTGCGCAAAATGACAGGCAGAAAATTGTTCTTTTTCTTCATTAATTAACTCCAATGGAGGTTCTTCTTCACTGCATATATCCTGAGCATAAGGACAGCGAGGATGTAGATTACAACCCCTGGGAGGATTAGATGGATCAGGAACTATCCCATCTATTTTACCTCTCGTTTTCTTTGATTTTGGATCACCTTCAGGAATTGATTTCAGCAGTATTTCTGTATAAGGATGTAATGGTTTATTATATAAATCATCAGCAGAGGCAATTTCTACTATTTTGCCTAAATACATTACCATAATTCGATCACTTATATGTTCTACTACACTCAAATTATGAGCAATAAATATATAGGTTAATCCCATTCTATCCTGGAGTTCTTCCAGAATATTTAAAATCTGGGCCTGAACGGAAACATCAAGAGCAGAAACCGGCTCATCACAGACAATAATTCTTGGTTCTAATGTTAAAGCTCTGGCGATACCAATTCTCTGACGCTGACCACCACTAAATTCGTGGGGATAGCGGTTTAAGAAAAACTCACTTAATCCAACCTGATCCAGCAATCTTTTTGCAGTTTCAGTTCTGGACTCTTTAGTACCAATCCCATGAATCTCCAGAGGTTCAACAATAATATCTCTAACGGACATTCTTGGATTTAAAGATGACATTGGATCCTGAAAAATCATCTGAATATCTTTTTTATAAGAATAAAACTCGTTCTCATCAATTTTAGTCAGATCTCTCCAGCTTCCAGCTTCATTTTTATATTCAATTGTGCCGGCAGTTGGTTCAACTAATTTCATTAGAGTTTCTCCTGTAGTTGATTTACCACAGCCTGATTCTCCTACCAGGCCCAGGGTTTCACCTTCTTTGAGAGAAAAACTAACTCCATCGACTGCTTTAACCTGCCCTACTACTTTTCTAAAAACTCCCTCTTTTACCGGGAAATATTTTTTCAAATCTTTAACCTTTAAAATAAGTTCTTCATCTTTCATTTCTCTTACCTCCTTCCTCATAAAGCCAGCATTTAGACTGATGACCTTCTCCTACATCAAAGACAGGAGGTTCTTTTTTAGTGCAAATATCCATTTTATAAGGACAGCGAGGTGCAAAATGACAGGCATCAGGTAAATTGTAGATCTGAGGTACAGACCCACTAATTGGCTCCAATTCCTTTTTACGTCCAATTTTTGGTATTGACTGCAGTAGTCCCTGAGTATAAGGATGAGAAGGATTATAGAATAAATCTTCTACCTCTGCTACTTCTACAACCTTACCTGTATACATCACCACAACTCGATCAGAAATCTCTCCAATTACATCCAGATCATGAGAGATAAACATAATTGACATCTTATACTCCTGCTGTAGATCTTCCATCAGTTCTAAAATCTGTGCTTCAACTGTTACATCAAGGGCAGTAGTTGGTTCATCAGCTATTAACAGACTTGGATTAGAAGATAAAGCAACAGCTATCATTGCTCTCTGATTCATTCCTCCACTTAACTGATAGGGGTAATCATTGATTCTCTGCTCAGCCGGAGAAATACCAACTTTGCGCAGCATTTCAATTGCCCTTTTTCTAGCTTCCGACTTATTGACATCATGGCTGAGCATAATGCCCTCCATTATTTGAGAACCAACTGTATAAACAGGACTTAAAGAGGACATTGGATCCTGAAAAATCATGGCCGTATCTTTACGTCTAATATCTTTCATCTTTTTTCCTGTTCGTTTTAATTTTGCAATATCAATAACTTCATCATTATCGCGATGAAGCAGAATTTCGCCTCCATAAATTTTTCCTTTAGGTTGAGGAACAAGATTTAAAATAGAAAGTGAAGTAATACTTTTTCCACATCCACTTTCGCCCACAATCCCTAAAGTTTCACCTTTATAAATATCAAAGCTAACTCCATCAACTGCTTTGGCAAGTCCTCTTCTCGTATCGAAATAAGTCCTTAAATTCTTTACTTCCAGCAATTTATCTTTATTTTTCATAATTATTTAACCCGCCTTTATCTGCAATATTTCTTCAGTATTAATGATAAGGATCTGCAGCATCTCTTAATCCATCACCAACAAAGTTGAATGCCAGTACAGCTACGATAACAAACACTCCCGGAATAAAATACCATGGATATTGAGCAACAGCTCTCACATTCTGAGCCTCCTGAAGAAGTACACCCCAGCTAACTGCAGGAGCCTTAAGTCCTAAGCCAAGAAAACTCAGTGCTGTTTCACCAATAATCATTCCCGGAATCGCAAGTGTCAGATTAACCAGAATATAACTCATACAATTAGGTATTAAATGTTTACTAATAATTCTACCACTTTTGGCACCTGCAGCTCTTGCTGCTTTTACGAAGTCTTCTTCTTTTAATGATAAAATTTGGCCGCGTAAAACTCGAGCCATACTAACCCATCCAGTAAGTGATAAAATTACTGTAATGGCAAAATAAACCTGAATCACACTCCAATCCTGAGGTAAGGCGGCACCAAGGCCCATCCAGAGCGGTATTTTCGGAATTGCAAGTGTAAACTCAATAACTCTTTGAATAAAGTTATCAACCATACCACCCAGATAACCGGAAATACCTCCAAAAAATAGTCCCAGAATCAGACTTACTGCAATACCAACAAGTCCAACGGTTAAAGATAAACGAGCACCGTGAATAGTTCTGGTAAAAATATCTCTACCCAGTCCATCAGTTCCAAACAGAAATATTTGTGTTTCATCAGAGCCAAATAATTTCAGGTTTGTTTTAAATAGACCTAAAAAATTATATGCATCATCTGATTTATATAGAAAATTAACAGGGATTTGCTGGCTTTGATCAACTGTATATTCCATGGCCAGTGTTTCCATATTTCTTTGTCCTACAATTGGATGAACATAGGGAGCAGTTAGTCCATTATCATCAAATATTTTAATCTGCATTGGAGCAATATTTGGAAATTCAGAAAATCTCTCATTGGGATTATATGGGGTTAGAAATCCGGCAAATAGTGCACTAACATATAAAAGAATTAAAACAATTATTCCGCCCATTGCAAGTTTATGGTTTTTAAATTCTTCCCACATCAGCTGCCAGTGAGACTTTGCTTTAAAAGGATTACTCATTACAATATCTTCATCTTTAGTTATTTTACTATCACTAGAATTATTTTTCAATTAAATATCCTCCCTTCATTTGATCAATCATAACGGATTCGTGGATCTACCAGAGCAAGCAAAATATCTGATAAAAGTGTACCAATCAAAATCAAAACAATATTAAAGAAAATTATAGTACCTGCTAAATACATATCCTGAATTTTAAGAGCATTATAAAGTTTAGGTCCTAAAGTAGGAAGCCCTAACACAATACCTGCTATTGTTCCACCCGAAATAATTTGAGGTAAAAGCCAGCCAATTGTACTGATTAACGGATTAACAGCAATTCTGGCAGCATACTTGATAATAACTTTAATTTCGTCAACTCCTTTTGATCTGGCCATTTGAATATAAGGCTGGCGGAGCTGATCAAGCATTTCTGCTCTCATAATTCTAATTAACCCTGCCATACCAGCTGTACCAACTACAACAACCGGTACCCATATTCTCTGTAATACAGCAAGAATTTTTGACAGACCCCAGGGTTCTCCCATATATTGAACCGGCATTAAACCAGATAAATTTATACCAAAAAATCTTAATCCAACAAACATAATGATAATTGCCAGTAAAAAATTAGGAATTGAGACTCCCAGAAAACCAAAAAAAGTAAATACATAATCACCAAAGGAGTATTGTTTTACTGCCGAATAAATACCAATGGGAATTGATAAAATCCAGGTAAATAAAAGAGTTAAAGTTGAAATTAAAATTGTATATCCTATTCTCTCCTGAATGATATTTATAACCGGTCTTTCTTCACTAAAGGCCATACCAAAATCACCACGAGGAAAGCCTTTAACCCATTTCCAATACTGTAAGTAAATTGGATCATTCAAACCATACCGTTCTTTGATTGTGTCAGCTCTACTCTGTTCAATTTCTCCCCCCATCTGCTGTAAATTAGCCAGATAAGAATCTATATAACTTCCTGGTGGAAGAGTAATTATTAAAAAAGAAATCATGGAAATTAAAATTATCATCGGGATAATAATTAATGTTCTTCTCAAAATAAAATTTAACAATATTTTCCCTCCCTTAACAATATAAAATAATATAATTGAAATGTCATTCTTTATAGTTATTTAAAATTGTCAGGTACCTGATATCAGGTACCTGACAATCATAGAACATTTATTTAAATAAAACTGGCAGATAAACATCAAATTAATGTTCTGAAGGATTTTCCCAGTAGAACTGCTCTACATAAGCATTTCTGGTTGCACCAACACTGGGGTTATCTCCCACTTTTCTCAGATTAAGAAGTCCCTTTTTAGAAACTCCAACATGTCCTGCCATACCAACTGTTCCTATAGATGGCAGATATTCATGCACATAACTACCAATTTCTCTGTATAATTTAGTTCTTTCTTCTTCATTAACATGATCTACTGTATGTCCAGCAGTATACCAGTCAATGATTTCCTGAGGTGGTTTAATAGCTAATTTCTGTCTTGCTTCTGGAATTTCAGACTCAGGAATTCTAGTCTGGGTATAAGGATTATAATCAAGGAACCAGTTCCCATAAGCATTATATGTGTCTTCTGCTGGCACATATTGATCCCAGGGAGGTAAGGAACCTGTCATAAAGGTTGTAGAAATTTGAGTTCTTCCTTCCCAGATTTCAGTAAAGAATAACCCCTCTTCTACAGAATCCATATTAACATTAATTCCAATATCATTCCAGAAACCTTTGGCCATTTCTGCAGTTGACATTGCTACACTGCGGCTTGAGTTAGCTAGAAGCTGTAGTAAGAGATCATCACCATTAGGTTTGTCTCTCCAGCCATCACCATTCTGATCAACTACACCCATTTCATCCAGTAAAGCTTTTGCTTTTTCAGGATTATATTCGACATAGGCCTTTGCCCACTCTTCTTTATAAGCTTCATCAGCAACTGTACCTGGATGGTAAGTTAGCTGTCTTTCTTCACCCTGTCCCATAAAAACCAGATTTTTAATTTCTGTTCGATCAAGTGCATAAGATAGTGCTTTTCGGAACCTGACATCACCTAAAATCTTCCACATATCTTTAGCATTAACAGGCTGCTGCTGGACAGAAAATGTTACCCGACTGGCCCATAAAGAGTCACCAATCCAGGCATTGTAACTTCCATCTTCTTCACTTGCCTTAATAGTAGGATAATCAGCAAATGATAAGAATGAACTAATATAATCAATTTCTCCAGATAAAACATTCATTAACCTTGCCTGGGCATCTGGAGTGG
>JAXKWB010000024.1:0-5606 GCA_036172385.1 Halanaerobiales bacterium
CTGTAACAGCTATCTATTTAAAAAGTGTTCGGAATGTGATAAGTGCTCTTTATTTTAGCTTCAATTTTTGGTAAAATAGATTAGCAGTGTTTTGAATCAAAATTTTCTATCAGGAAAGAGTGGTTATAGATGAAAGAAAGAGCCAGAGTAATTAAAAAAGAAAATGATCAGAGCCTGGTTCAGATTATAAGAACCTCTGCCTGCAGTCACTGTGACGAAAAGTGTATGCTGGCTGATGATTCACATGAAGTAGAGGAAATGGAAGTTTTAGTTAATGATCCGATTGGAGCCGAAGTTGGAAGTACAGTTGAACTGGAAATGGGTGCCAGACCAATTTTGTTTTCTGCACTTGTAGTCTATTTGCTTCCTCTGGTGGCGATTATAGCTGGTTATTTTGCCGGCAGCAGCTGGTTTTCTGGTATAATTAATAATTCAGAAGTAGCTGGGATTATTGGCTCAGGAATAGGATTTTTACTATCTTTTGCTTTTCTAAGGATTTTTGATAAAAAGGCAGGCTCTAAAAGTTATTTTCATCCTGAAATATCAAGAGTTGTAGCTCACAATGGTTTTTATTATGAAAGTTAATTTTAAATAAATTTTGAAGGTGATCAGGTGGCAGCAGATAATAAAGCAATTATAAATGAAGATAGTTCAACTAAAAAGGTAATATTTAAGCTTGCCTGGCCGGTAATAGCCGAACATTCTCTGGCAACAATTACCCATATTGTTGATATGATGATGGTTGGCAGGCTGGGTGCTTCTGCTGTGGCTGCAATTGGTTTAACCATGCAGCCTGTATTTTTTTCTACTGCTCTGGCCTCAGCTCTGGGCGTAGGAACTACCGCTTTAGTTTCTCGTTTCACTGGTTCAGACGAAAATAAAAAGGCTGCTTCAGTTCTGCAGCAGTCAGTTTTGCTTTCTATTATTTTTTCTTTAATTTTTGCAGCTATTTTTTATTTTTTTGCACCTGCATTATTAACCCTAATGGGTGGAGAAGCAGAGGTTATCAGGTTGGGAACTGGTTACTTAAGAGTGATGACTCCTGGTTTTGTTTTTATGGTTCTGGCTTTTATTGTTACTGCAGCTTTAAGGGGAGCAGGAGAGACTAAAACTCCGATGAAGGTTAATATCTTAGTTAATATCATAAATATTGCTGGTAATTACCTTCTTATTTTTGGTAATTTAGGTTTTCCCCGTCTGGGAGTAAATGGAGCAGCTCTTTCAACAACTCTTGCCCGTTCAATTGGTGGTATTATTTTGCTGGCACTGACTTTTTCTGATTACAGTGTTTTAAAAATGAAAATTAAAGGTTTTTTTAGATTTGATATTGAACTAACCAAGAGAGTTTTAAAAATAGGTATTCCAACTGCAATGGAGGAATCAGTCAGGAGACTGGCTCAGCTGTTATTTATTAGAGTTATTGCATCTTTAGGAACTACTTCTTTTGCTGCCCATCAGATTTCTTTAAATGCAGAATCTATTTCCTATATGCCGGGTTTTGGAATTGCAGTTGCTGCTACCACTATTGTCGGTCAGAATCTGGGAGCCAGGAATCCTGGAGGGGCAGAAAAAGGAACATATGAAGCCTGGAAAATAGGTTCAATGATTATGGGATTTATGGGTATTGTTTTTTTGATTTTTCCGGAACAATTAATTAAATTATATACATCAGATACAGAAATAATTACTAAAGCAGCTTTAAATTTAAGGATAATTGCTTTAGCTCAGATTCCGATGGGCACCCACTTTATTTTTTCTGGTGCCTTAAGGGGAGCTGGAGATACAAAAGCTGTATTTTATTCTACAGCAATTTCGACCTGGTTTTTCCGTCTTTTTCTGGGTTATATTTTGGTTCATCCGCTGGGTCTTGGTTTGCTTGGTGCCTGGGCAGCAATGGTAATAGATTGGACAGTTAGAGGCAGCTATGTATTATACCGATTTAAAAAAGGAAAGTGGAAATTAATAGATGTTTAGATATTATCTGAATATTTTTACTTTTTCAAATAACTTGCAATTTTTTCGATTCGACTATATAATTATAAAAAATAAGATTTATGATAAAATAAATTAAATCCATTGAATGAGAGAGTAAAGATAATTTTTGCTTTAGAGCAAGTCGGAACAGCTGGGAGTCCGACAAGCAGATTATTTTGAAGCGCACTCAGGAGGATCTTTCTGAAATTAGTAGGTAAAGACGTTGAACGCGTTAAGTTTTAGAGTGGTCAGTTATTAACTGGCAACTAGAGTGGTAACACGGGTAATTCCTCGTCTCTTATTTGATAAGAGAGCGGGGTTTTTTTAGTTTATATTATTTTATGCAGGTAATAAGTTTTTTTAACTAAAAGTTTTAGTAATTTAAATTATTAAAGTAACTTTGAGTATCGAGCAGGGACGAAAATTCATTAAACGCCAGAGAGAATTCAAGGAGGAGATTATGATGGCTTATAATTTAAAAGGAAGAAATTTTTTAACATTGAAGGATTTTTCAAAAGTAGAAATTAATTATCTATTAACTTTATCAGAGGATTTGAAGGCTAAAAAAAGAGCAGGAATTAAGGGAGATAATCTGGCAGGAAAAAACATTGCTTTAATTTTCGAAAAACCATCTACCAGAACCAGGTGTGCTTTTGCAGTTGCAGCAAAGGATGAAGGTGGAATGCCCGAATATCTGGGTAAAAATGATATTCAGTTAGGTAAAAAGGAAACTGTGGCTGATACAGCCAGAGTTTTAGGAAGAATGTTTGATGGAATAGAATTTAGAGGTTATGAACATCAGACAGTGGAAATTCTGGGAGAATATGCAGGAGTTCCTGTCTGGAATGGACTGACTGATCTATATCATCCAACCCAAATTCTGGCTGATTTTTTAACTTTAAAAGAAAACTTTGGTAAGTTAGAAGGATTAAACCTGGTTTACACCGGAGATGGCCGCAACAATATGGCTAACTCTCTGATGGTAGGTTCAGCAATTATGGGAGTAAATTATACGATTGCTGCTCCGAAAGAGCTCTGGCCTGAGCAAGAACTGGTGGCTGAATGTAAAGAACTTGCAGCAGCCTCAGGAGC
This sequence comes from Halanaerobiales bacterium, assembly GCA_036172385.1. Lineage (GTDB taxonomy): Bacteria > Bacillota > Halanaerobiia > Halanaerobiales > Halanaerobiaceae > Halanaerobium. Next base: position 3,067 of record JAXKWB010000024.1, read on the forward strand.
TGAGATTAAGTTAAATGCTGATGTAAAAGCAGGAGTTAAAGGGGCAGATGCAATTTATACTGATGTCTGGGTTTCTATGGGTGAGGAATCTGAATTTGAAAAAAGAATCGAGCTTTTAACTCCCTATCAGGTAAATATGGAAATGATAAAAATGACAGAAAATCCTGAGGTTATATTCTTACACTGCCTGCCGGCCTATCATAATCTAGAGACAGAAAATGGTCAGAAAATATATGATGAATATGGATTAGAAGAAATGGAAGTTACAGAAGAGGTATTTGAAAGTAAATATTCTAAGGTTTTTGATCAGGCAGAAAATAGAATGCATACAATAAAAGCTGTCATGACAGCTACATTATAGGGGTGATTGAGGTGATGACAGCAGTGAGTAGGCAGTGTAAGTATACATGTAGACAGGGTGTTTTAGCTGATGCAGAAGAGATTCATATTTTAATGCAGCAGGCTTTCGCAGATTATGCAACAAAAAAGAAAGAGCAGAATGATCAGGGAAAAATTATTAATTCAGCTCTGCAGGAAGAACTTCAGGCTGTAAAAAAAGACTTGAAAAACAATATAGTATTAATTCTCAGTGATGGTGATCAAATAATTGCCTCACTCAGGCTGGAAGAGATTAGTGAACATCGCTATCTCCTGAAAAGATTTGCCGTTTCTCCTGATTATCAGAATCAGGGATTAGGAACAATGCTTTTTCAGCAGGCGGTTGAAAAATTAAAGGAGTTAAATGCTCATTATCTTCAACTTTATTCTTCTCTCGAAAATGAAAAATTAATTTGTTTTTATCAGGGACTTGGTTTTAATTGTCTGGAAACAGATCACAGTAAAGGTTATGAGCGAGGACTCTGGGTAAAAACAATTAAATAAATTTGTCGAAATTCCCTCGACAAACTTCATTTTAAATAATTAAATGTTATTTAAGAATGGAGAAGTGAGAAACCCACTCTGTTTTGTAAACAGAGTGGGTTTCCTATTTTAGAAAACCTTTTAAGAGGTACCTTATTTGATCTTTCGAAATTTGGTCTTCCTGCTGAACAACTGTTTCAGAAGAAATTGCAGCAGGAATTGATCTGGGTATTGATAGTAGTGGCTGCAGTTAATAGAATTGGATTTAAGAAATCATTAGTCGTTATGCTTTATCACTGCTGGAAAAAACGGATCAAATCCAGGTTACTAAGAGAGTAAAAGATTGACGTTATCCAGGTGAGAATTTAGAGTTATAAGTTTAATGTTTAATCAAAAGATGTAATTTAAAGAGGACACTGTTTTTTGTTCTTATAACTGCTTGAATAACTGGAAATATCATGTTAAAATTATAAGAGAAAATATTAGGGAGTGGCTGTGTCCATGGTGGACATCCTGGACTTCAAATCCAACGGCAGGCAGGCGGACCTGTCTGTGGTGGGTTCGATTCCCACACATTCCCGCCATTTTGACTGCAGTCTGGAGACTGTAGTTTATTTTTATTTGAGCTTTTATTTTCTATCTTTTTTATTATATTACAAAATATAGAGAGTGGGGCAAACTATTATGTATGGACTGGTACTTGAAGGTGGTGGAGCCAAAGGGGCCTATCATATTGGTGCTCTTAAGGCTCTCAACGAACTAAATATTGAAATTGATGCAGTTGCTGGCACCTCTATTGGAGCAATGAATGGGGCAATGTTTGTCCAGGATAAATTAGAAATTGCCTATGATTACTGGTATAATATTTCGACCTCCAAAGTTTTAGACATCGAAGATAAATATTTATCTGAGCTTTTAAATCTGAGCCTCAATCAGAATAATCTATCCTATTTTATTAATAAGGCTAAAGAAGTACTCCAGAATCGAGGTCTTGATAATTCTTTTTTAAGAGAAATTTTGGAGGATAATATTGATGAAGAAAGTTTAAGAAATTCAAAAATTGATTTTGCTATAGTTACTCTTTCCTTAAGTGATTTAAAACCCCTGGAGTTATTTATAGAAGATATTCCGGAAGGGAAAGTAGTAGACTATATTATGGCAAGTTCTTATTTACCTGCATTTAAAATGCAGCGGATAGATGGCAAGATTTTAATTGATGGGGGATTTTATGAAAATTTACCTCTTAAAACTCTTCAAAATAAGGGTTATAAAAAAATTATTGCAATTAGAACTTATGGTCTGGGAGATATAGAAAAACAGACTGACCAGGATAAAGAATTGATATTTATTAACCCCAGCCAGGAACTGGGAAGGATGCTTAATTTTGACCAGCAAAATGCGCGTAGAAATATTAAAATGGGCTATTATGATACGATGAAATACTTTAGAAATTTAAGTGGAAGTAAATATTATTTAAATATCGAAAAAGATGAAGAATATTTTATAAATTATTTACTGAATCTTGATCAAAAGATTATCAGGAGACTCTTAAAACAGCTATCTCTGGCAGAAGAACCATATCTTCGTTCATTTTTTGAAAATATGATTCCTAAATTGGTTAACTTATTAGAACTGAATTATCAGGCAAATTATACTGTGATTGTGACTCAGTTATTGGA
>JAXKWB010000025.1:0-21363 GCA_036172385.1 Halanaerobiales bacterium
AAATAGAACTGGGTGAATTTAGAGATTTAATTGAGAGCAGCAGAAAATATGCTTTAGCACTGCTGGAGAAATTTGAGAATGATAGATTAATTAAAAAAATTGGAGATAAACGAGTGCTTTTCTAATTAAGCTTTTCAAAAACAAAGTCGGGTGATAGCATGCAAAAAATCAAAAATGAAAATGGAGATCCAGAGCTTAAAGTCTGTCAGGAACTAATGCCAGACAAGCCGCAGGTTGGTGTCTTTGATACAGCCTTCCATCAATCTATGCCTGAAAAAGCATATATTTATGCCCTGCCATATGAATACTATAAAAAGCATGGTGTTAGAAGATATGGTTTCCACGGTACCTCCCACGGCTATGTTGCTCAAAGAGCATCTAAGATGCTGGACCAGCCTTTAGAGGAACTGAAAATAGTGACCTGCCATTTAGGTAATGGTGCCAGTGTGGCTGCAGTAAAAAATGGTAAATCAGTAGATACCAGTATGGGTCTGACCCCTTTAGAGGGATTAGTAATGGGAACCCGATGTGGAGATATTGACCCGGCAATTATTCCTTTTATTATGGAGAAGGAAAATATTTCTGCGGCTGAGATGGATAATATTTTGAACAAAGAGAGTGGACTTTTAGGTGTTTCTGGGATCAGCAGTGATTCGAGAGATGTTGGAAACGCAGCTGCTAAAGGTAATCATCAGGCGGAAACTGCACTTGATTTATTTAACTATAGAGTTAAAAAATATATTGGTGCTTATACAGCAGCAATGGGTGGAATAGATGCCATCGTCTTTACGGCCGGGATTGGCGAAAACTCAATTGAAACAAGAGAGAAAATCTTAGAAGGCTTAGAATATCTGGGTGTTAAAGTAGATGAAAATGCTAATAATTGCCGGGGTAAAGAAGTAATTATTTCTACTGATGATTCTAAAGTTAAAGCAATGATTATTCCAACAAATGAAGAATTAGTAATTGCCAGAGATACAATGGAATTAGTGTCATAAAAGTTAATATATTTTAAAACCCTGCCATTTCTTAGGCAGGGTTTTAAATACCAATTTATGCTATTGCTTTCACTCCTTCTTCACCGGTGCTTATTTTAACAGAATTTTCGATATCACTGACATAAATTTTCCCATCACCAGTCTTGCCTGTTTGAACAGTGCTTTTAATTGCCTCTATATATTTATCTACTTCGGTATAATTAATAACGAATTCTATTTTCATTCTGGGAGTGAATTTAATTTTCAGATCACTATCTGCTTCTAATTCCATTAAATCCTGATTAAAGTTTTTTGACTCCAGAATATTTAATTCCTTCAGTCCCATTGATTTTAATTTTAAGATTAAATCATTTAAACTTTCGGATCTGATGAAGGCTTCAATTTTTTTCATTTTTAATTCCCTCCTCTTTCTCTGTTCCACCTGTGACCTTGCCTATTTTGACTTTAGAATAAATTTAGCTTCCCTGTCCAGTGCTTCAGTTAAATAAGGAATTCCAGTTTCTCTCTCGGTTTCTCTATTGGCTGAAATAAGATCTGAGCGGTCAATTTCTTCTAAGTTAAATTTTCTTGCTCCAGCCATAAACTGCTTTAAGCCGGTACTTAACTTATTGACAAGGGTGTAAAGAGCTACTGCTCCATAGGGAATATTTTTCATTTCCTCACTGCCCACAATCTCTTCCACATCATACCAGGCTGCAAAAATACTTTCTGGACTCTCACCAATTTCTTTGACAGTCTTCGGCAGCTGATCCCAGTTTCCATTTAAGTTTTCTCTTCTTTCTGGATGAATAGCTCCCTCAATGTTGGAACCCAAAAATCCAGGGATCATCGGAGCTCTTCCCATGCAGACAGTTTTTACATAAGGAGAACCAAGGGCCAGGGCTTTAAAAAGATGATCTTCCCGCGCCATACCGCCTGCAAAAGCCAGATCAGGAACTTCAAAACCATTTTCATTTAAAATATCAGCATATTCAACTGCCTTATTATGCAGCTGGAGAGGAGGAATTCCCCAGTGCTCCATCATATTCCAGGGACTCATTCCTGTACCACCACCGGCACCATCAATTGTCAGCAGATCAAGTTCGGCTTTCGAAGCTAACTTTAAAGCCAGAGCCAGGGTTTTCATACCGTAAGCTCCAGTTTTTAAAGAAATTCTTTTAAAGCCTAAACTTCTCAGATATTCAACTTTTTCTAGAAAATTTTCTTTTAATTCTTCCGAATCAGATATTTCAGTATTGCCCAGTCGGCTGTGGCGGGCAAAATTGTTGATAGCGCCTGCTTTAAAAGCTTTCTGATTAACTTCTTTATTAGGGTCAGGATCCAGGATATATCCTCTTGCGGCCAGAAACTTTGCGTATTCTAAACTTTTAACCTGGATTTCTCCTCCGATATCTTTAGCTCCCTGGCCCCACTTGAGCTCGATAATAACCTGATCCCCATATTTTTCACTTATATATTCTGCTACACCGTTTCTTGTATCTTCTACATTAAGCTGGACAAAAATTCCCCCATAACCGTCACGCGTGTATTTCTGGTAGATCTCAATTCTGCGGTCAAGTTCTGGAGCTTTAGTGATTACACCATTTTCGATTTCAGATTCTTTGTCAACTCCAACTACATTTTCGCCAATTACAATTGGAAAACCTGCCAGAGCTGCTCCAATCGCAAAAGAATCCCAGTATTTTGCTGCAATAAAAGTTGAACCAAGCGCTCCTGTCATTATCGGAACTCTACTTTTAGTCTGGATTTTATTACCGAAACTACTTTCTAGATCAACATTGGGAAATATACAGTCATCAGCGCTATCTGTCAATCCAGAAGGCAGACCTTCTGCACCCTTAACATAACCCTGAATTCTTAAAGAATGATAGCCTACCCCATCTGCCTTAATGTTGCTGCTGCCCGCTGTTATTTCACCAAAGTCTCGCGGGTAAAGCATGCTTTTTCCTTTTAAAGAAGAGAGCCAGGTTTCGCATTTACCCCTGCAGTCAGCCTGACAGAGAGTGCAGAGACCTGATTCACAGGGATCACCTCGATTGACTGTTCCCAGAGCATCATTTTTTTTATTCCATTCTGTCATCTTATCACTCCCTATTTTTATTTTCTGAATATTTTATCTATTCTAATTATAATCTATTAGAGTGGGGAAGTGAATAGTTTTGAATTTTATTATAATGGTATACATGGATATTTAGTCAGCAGATCTTTCTTTTTCTTTAAAAAGCTCTATAAATTCTGTTTTTCCTTCTGCCTCAACTAAACTTTTCCTGAAATCATCCTCCCGCAGCCAGCTGACCAGAGTCGAAACTAATTTTAAATATTCCGGTGAATAATCTGGATAATCAGCCACCATGAATATTAGTTTCACCTTTTTTCCATCCAGGCTGTGATATTCAATTCCAGTTTTTGATCTGCCAATAGCCAGGGATAATTCGTTAACTGTTTCGCTTTTACCGTGGGGGACAGCAATTCCTCTTCCGAAGCCAGTACTGCTCTCTTTTTCTCGCACAATTATTTTTGCTAGAAATTTATCTTCTGCCTGGATTTTGTTTTCCCTTTTTAATAAACTGATCATTTCCTTTAAAGCGTCTTCTTTATTACTGGTATTTAGATCAAGATTAATTAAGTTCTTATCTAATAATTTACTGATTTTCATTATTTTTTCCCACCTTTCTGTTAGTCTAAATTATATAATAATGCTGATAGACAAGTCAATCTAAACTGGCTTAACAAAACTAATAATTTACTTAATAAGAATAAAATGGATACTGAGAAGCTATGTATTCCTGGATAATGGGATTAAAAACCTAATTGTAACTGGACTACTTGACACCTGCCATAAAAAAGATTAGTATTAAAACAAATTAACATAAAGCGACTAGAATTTAAGTAGATGAGTAGGAAGGAGAGATGTTTTATGTTAAAAGTAAAAAGCGCAGTTAAGGAATTTAGTGGATTTAGAGCAGTAGATGAATGTTCTTTTGAAGTGAAAGAGAATACGATAACTGGACTGATTGGTCCAAATGGAGCTGGGAAAACAACTATGTTTAATTTAATTGCCGGTTCTTTAGATCTTGATCAGGGAGAAGTTTATTTTTCAGAGCAGAAAGTAAACAATTTTGCTCCCCATCAGATTGCACGGCTGGGTCTGGCCAGAACTTTTCAGATTCCAAAAACTTTAAAAAAGATGACAGTAATGGAAAACTTAATGCTTGTTCCCTCTGGCCAGAGTGGAGAAAATCTCTGGAACAGCTGGTTTAATTCGGCAAAGGTAAGTCAAGAAGAAAAGTCAGTGGAAGCAAAAGCCTATGAGACTTTAGAATTTCTGGAGATGAGTCACCTGGCTGATGAGATGGCGGTTAACCTTTCAGGTGGGCAGAAAAAACTGCTTGAACTGGGGAGAGCCTTAATGGCAGATCCAGAATTAATTATGCTGGATGAACCTGGAGCCGGTGTCAACCCAACCTTATTGAATAAAATTGCAGAAAACATTATTAAGTTAAAAGAAAGAGGAAAAACTATACTTTTAATTGAGCATAATATGGATTTAATAATGAATATCTGTGATCGGGTTATTGTAATGAATGACGGTAGGCATTTAGTTGAAGGAACTCCGGCTGAAGTTAAAAGTAATCCCCGGGTTTTAGAAGCTTATCTGGGAGAAAAAACGGCTTAAGGAGTGGTCTTATTGTTAAGAATTAATGATATATATGCCGGTTATGGTGAGATAGAGATAATTCACGGTATTTCTCTTAAGGTTGAGCAGGGAGAGATAGTTTCCATTGTGGGGCCTAACGGTTCCGGAAAGTCTACTCTTTTAAAATCTATTTTTTCTCTTGTCGATATTATGGGCGGAGAAATCAATTATCTGGATAGTGACTTAACAGCCACTGCCACCGATCAGATGATAAAAAAAGGGCTTTCTTTTGTACCCCAGACTGATAACATTTTTCCGACTTTAACTGTGGAAGAAAATCTGGAATTGGGTGCTTACGTGTCAAAGAAAAATCTCAGTGACAGATTTGATTTAATTTACAATTTGTTTCCACCATTAGTAGAGAAGAGAAAGAAAAAAGCAGGTACTTTAAGCGGTGGACAGCGTCAGATGGTGGCCTTTGGTCGGGCACTGGTAATGGAGCCCAAATTACTGCTGTTAGATGAACCAACAGCCGGGCTGGCACCAATGTTTATTGATTTAATTTTAGAAAAAGTTGAAGAAATTAATAGAACTGGAGTTTCAATTTTAATGGTAGAACAGAATGCAAAAAAAGCTTTAGCAATGTCAGATAGAGGTTATGTGCTGGCAGCAGGCGAAAAAAAATATGAAGATAGTGGGCAAGGCTTACTTGAGAATGAAGAAGTAGCGCAGCTCTTTTTGGGAGGATAAGTCTATGGTCTTACAGTTGTTTTTGAATGGAGTAATACTTGGATCAATTATAGCGCTGGGTGCAATTGGGTTATCATTAATTTATGGAATTTTGAAGTTTGGACATTTTGCCCATGGTGATTTAATGACACTCGGTGCTTATTTTGCTTTTTTATTTAAAGTACAGCTGGGCCTGCCATTCTGGCTGGCTTTTGTTTTAGCAGCAGCATTAACTGCAGGTACAGCAATACTTTTAAATCTTATCTTATACAGACATTTAAAGAAAAGAGATTCGGTAATAGTAATGATTTCTTCTGTTGGAGCCGCCTTAATAATTAGAAATCTCGTTTTATTATTCTGGGGGCCGCAGAATCAATTTTACGTGAAAGCTATCCAGATGCCGCTTGTTTTAGGTGATGGATTACTGAGAATTAAAGAAAACCAGATCATAATTTTAGTTCTGGCTCTGGCCCTGGTAATTGCAGTTCACCTGTTTTTAAGTAAAACAAAAATGGGTAAAGCCATGCGGGCAATGTCAGATAACATTGATCTGGCTCAGATAACCGGAATTAACACGGAAAGAGTAATTATCTGGACCTGGGCAATGAGTGGTGTGCTGACTGCAGCTGCAGGCATTCTGCTTGCTTTTGATACTCACCTGACCCCGGTGATGGGCTGGAATTTACTACTGCCGCTGTTTGCGGCAGCTATTCTGGGAGGAATCGGCAGTCCTTATGGTGCAATGTTTGGTGGGCTGGTAATCGGTATCTCACAGGAGATGTCTACTTTAATTATTTCTGCAGCCTACAAGCCGGCAGTTGCTTTTACAATTATGATCTTAATGTTAATTATTAGACCTTCTGGTTTAATGGGAAAGAAGGTGTAAATAGATGACTTTTGCAGGTGTTTTTTCATATCTGGTTTTCTTTTTAATTTTTGTGGGTATTTATGCAATAATGACTCTGGGTTTAAATATACAGCGGGGATTTGCCGGCCTTTTCAATATCGGAATTGCAGGATTCTGGGCAGTAGGAGCCTATACCTCAGCAATTATGACCAAAGGCCCTTCTCCTGATCATCTGGGTGGATTTGGAATGCCTTTTATTGTTGGACTGCTGGTTGCCGGGTTAATATCTGCCCTGGTAGCTTTTCTGGTAGGGATTCCAACGATTCGGCTCCGGGAAGATTATCTGGGGATTGCAACAATAGGTATTGCTGAGATAATCAGACTGGTAATTAAAAATGAAGCCTGGTTGACCAATGGCGTTAGAGGTATTTCTGCTATTCCAAAACCTCTGGCGGGAAGTTTTGGCTCAAACTATAATTTGTTTTTTCTGATGCTTGTAGTTTTGACTATTGCATTTTTTTATTACCTCAGTGAAAAAGGAATTAATTCTCCCTGGGGTAGGGTTCTAAGAGCAATTAGAGAAGACGAAGAGGTAGTTAAAGCTGTTGGGAAAAATGTAGTTCGTTATCGACTGGAAGCTTTTGTTTTAGGAGCCTTTATTATGGGAGTTGGTGGAGCTCTATATGCCCATTTCACTTCCTTTATTTCACCGGCTGCTTTTAGACCAATGCAGGCTACATTTCTAGTCTGGATTATGCTGATCATTGGTGGAAGTGCCAATAACTTTGGTTCTATAGTTGGTGCTTTTTTGACCTGGGGAATCTGGACCGGGACTGAATTCTTAACAGGAATGCTGCCGGCGGCATATACAACTCAGGCGGCTGCTGTTCGGGTGATCTTAATTGGAGTATTTTTAGAAATTATTCTGTTAAACCGGCCAGAGGGATTATTTAGCGAAAAGAAATACAGCAGTGCTTCTACAGCTGATAACTAAATAGTAATATGCTTTAGGACTATGATTCTCGATAAGCAGAGAATGATTTTAAAAATAAAATTGAATTAATAGTTATGATTAACCAGGAAGGATTTAAAGTTTAAATTTTGCTCTTAGTTGAGTATTTTTAAATAAAACAAGTAGCGAGAATAAGAGGAGGAAAAAATAATGTTTAAAAAGAAAATCTTGATTACAATGCTGGTGTTGTTGTTTCTGTCTTTGACTGTTAGTGGCGCATTTGCTCAGGAAACTGTTAAAATTGGGACCTTAATGCCGCTTACTGGTGGATTGGCCTCCTATGGTCAGTTTACTCGTAATGGTACTTTGTTGGCTCAAAAAATTATTAACGAACAGGGCGGTCTGCTTGGAGGAAGAGAGCTGGAGTTAGTTAATGTTGATACCCAGACAAATCCCCAGGCAGGAGTTGATGGAGCTAAAAAACTGGTATCTATAAATGGCGTTAATGCGATTGTTGGTGCTCTGTCAAGTGGTGTTACAATTCCTGTTGCTGAGAGTGTTACGGTTCCCGGTGAGGTAGTTTTAATCTCTCCTGCTTCTACCTCACCAGTACTGACAACTTTAGAAGATAATGGCTATGTATTTAGAACAGTACCTTCTGATAGTCTGCAGGGAAAAGTTGCCGGTAATCTGGCAGCAGACTTAAATTATGATTCACTGGCAGTAATTTATGTTAATAATGATTATGGTCAGGGTTTAAATGATGCAGTAATTGAACAGTTCGAAAAAAGGGGTGGAGAAGTAACTGCCTCAATTGCCTTTGAACCAAATAAAGTGTCTTATAGAAGTGAGCTGATGGATGCTGCTGAAGAAAATCCTGATGCCTTATTACTAATTGCCTATACTGATGATGGTGGAATTACAATTATCAGACAGGCTTTAGAAAATGGTTACTTTAAAGAATTTATCTTTACTGATGGTTTAAAAGCTCCGGAAATTACAGAGGGAGTTGAACAGTATTTAGAAGGAATGTATGGTACTGCTCCAACCGCAATGCCCGGTGGTCAGGGACCTGAATTATTTACCGAACTGTATGAGGAAGAGTTCGGAGAAATCCCACCAAAACCTTATATTGACACCAGTTTTGATGCTACCTTTGTTTTAGCTTTAGCTATGCAGAAGGCTGGTAGTACAGAAGGTCCGGCTATTAGAGATGCTCTTAATGAAGTACTATCTGAGGATGGAACTGTGGTTAATATCAATGAATGGAACAAAGCTAAAGATCTGATTGAAGCCGGACAAAAGATACGATATGAAGGTGCTTCTGGACCGGTGCTCTTTAATGATGTTGGAGACAGTATGGGGGCAATTGGAATCTGGAAAATCGAAAATGGTAATATTGTTGATGAAAGACTGGAAGTACAGTAATTATCTGACCCCCTTAAAATTGAATCTATAAATTCTAAATAGTAAATCTCGAAAAGATCCCGGCTTTTTTAAGTTGGGATCTTTTTCTGACTGAGGAAGTGATTAGTGTGAAAGAAGTTAAGCTAATAGATGTCACATTTAGAGATTTTGAGCTGCTTGATTTAAGTGATCATAATTCACAGCTTTTAAAAATAATAAGAATGATGGCAGAAATGGGAGTGGAAGAAGTTGAGATCGGCTCTCCTGTTTTTACAGAGAAAATAAAAAAAATGGTCAGTGGAAAAGACAAGATAAAAGAAAAAATTGATTCCAAATTCCGCAGCTGGAATAGACCCATGATTTCTGATTTAAGAAAATCACTGCAGGTAGGAGTTGAGCTTGTAGTTATCTCTATTTCACTAAAAAACTTTAATCTCAGATCGAAGAAAGATAATAATTCGGCAGCTAAACTGTTAAATGATTTGAAAACAAGTATTAACTATGCAGAAACTAAGGGGTTAGGGATAATAGTAGAACTTCAAAATGCTTCTGCCTTTAATTTAAGTCAGTTATTAGAAGTTACAGCTTTCTGCAAAAAAATGGGTGTTAATAGATTTTCCTATCAGGAAGCTGAAACAGTGATTGACCCCCTGAAGTTCAAAAAGAGGATAAAAGATATTATCAGGACAGCTGATATTAAACTGGAAGTAAACTGCAGTAATATTTTTCAGACAGCAGCTGCAGCATCACTGGCGGCTTATAATGCTGGTGTCAGCGGAATCTGTGCCAGCTTTAATGGTTTTAGCAAAGAACTTTGCAGAAGAACGCCCCTGGAAGAAATTATGATGATCTTAAAAAAGATTGAAGCTTCAGACAGGAAATATAAAACAGAAAAGCTTTTTGAGTTAAGTCAGCTAATGGGAGAGTATTTAAAAGATTTCCCGGCTGATAATAAAGCGATAATCGGAAAAGGAATTTTTAAGCACGAATCCGGTATTCATGTAGATGGGATCTTAAAAAACCCAATTACATATGAAGCATTTTCTCCCGCGGAAGTTGGGTTAAGCCGGGAAATTATAATCGGGAAACACTCCGGCAAAAAGGCAGTGATCGCAAAGTATAAAGAATTCGGAATTGATTTAAGTCTTAAAGAAGCAGAGTTGAAATTAAAAAAGATTAAAAGAAAATCGATTGAGTTAAAAAGAGCTTTAACAGAAGTAGAATTAAAAAACATTTAACCTGGATGGCAGTCTTTGCTAATCCAGGTTTTTTTGTATCCAGATATAAATGACATGTTCATGTTATATATTTATCGTATATACAATTATACACTTGAAAATAGTAAATTTAATGTTATACTTTAGATAATAAATTTAAAACCTAACACAATCGAGTGGAAATAAGAGCAAAACTCATTCTCTACAGTGATTTAAATTTATAATTAAATAAGGTTATAAATATTCGGAGTCAAATTTCGAATATCTATAATATAAAAATCTAAATCTAGGAGGAAAAAAGATGAAAGATGATTTGAGACAGGTAGCGATTTATGGAAAAGGCGGTATTGGAAAATCAACTACAACTCAGAATTTAACTTCGTCACTGGCAGAGATGGGTAAGGACATTATGGTAGTCGGCTGTGACCCCAAAGCTGATTCGACCAGGATGCTTCTTGGTGGAATGGATCAGCAGACAGTTCTTGATACATTAAGAGAAGAGGGGCAGGATATCGAACTTGATGATATCTTAAAGAGAGGTAAAGACTTTGAGAATATCCGCTGTGTTGAATCTGGTGGACCAGAACCTGGTGTAGGTTGTGCAGGGCGGGGAATTATTACCTCAATTAATATGCTCGAAAGTCTGGGAGCCTATACAGACGAACTTGATTATGTATTCTACGATGTTCTGGGAGATGTTGTTTGTGGTGGATTTGCGATGCCGATCAGAGAGGGTAAAGCCCAGGAAATCTATATTGTAGCAAGTGGAGAGCTGATGGCTCTTTATGCAGCCAACAATATCTGTAAAGGTATTAAACGATATGCAGAATCTGGTGGGGTAAGGCTGGGAGGAATTATCTGCAACAGCCGTCAGGTAGATGGAGAGTTAGAATTACTTAAATCATTTGCCGAAAGATTGGGCAGTCAGTTAATTCACTTTGTACCCCGGGACAATATTGTTCAAAGAGCTGAGATCAATAGAAAAGTAGTTATTGCCTATGATCCAGACTCAAATCAGGCTCAGGAATACAGAGCCCTGGCTCAAGCAATAGATGATAATGAAATGTTTGTAATTCCTGATCCGATGGAACAGGATGAGTTAGAGCAGCTGATGATGGACTTTGGTATTCTGGAAGTTTAGAATTTTAGACATCAAGAATTTTAGTGACTGATAAATTTGAAAAGCATTTAGAGGAAAAACTAGCAGAGAGTAAATGAGAAGCAGATCAAGAGAACGAGAAGGGAATGATATAAGTGAAATTACTGCAGGCAATTATTAGACCGGAAAAAAGTTCAACAGTTCTTTCGGAATTAAAAGAGGCTGGTTTTCCGGCAGTAACCAAGATGGATGTTGCTGGTCGAGGTAAACAGCGGGGAGTTAAAGTTGGTAATATTCATTATGATGAACTGCCCAAAGAACTTTTAATGATGGTCTTAGAAGATGAAGATAAGGATGATGTAGTTAAAATTATTATGAAAACAGTTAGAAGTGGTAAAGAAGGCAGCTATGGTGATGGTAAGATTTTTGTCAGTGATGTAAAAGAGGCATATACCATCAGTTCACAGAGTCAGGGTCTCTAGATTATTAACTGCAGATCAGAAAATAATAGCCGGTTTTAAATTCTTTTGGAGGTGAAAAATGTGAAGGAAATCATGGCTGTAATTAGAATGAACAAAATTAACCAGACTAAAAAAGCTCTGGCAGTTCAGGGATTCAATTCTCTAACCTGTGTCAAAGTTACGGGGAGGGGCAAAAAGAAGGTTAATTATGAACTTATAGAAAAAATGCTTGAGGGAGAAGAAGAGATAATTAAGTCGAAAGAAGTTACTGAATCAATAACAGAAGGTCACCGTTTAATACCCAAAAGAATGGTGATTTCAGTAGTAAAAGATGAAGATGTCAAAAAGGTAGTTGAGACCATAATGAATGTCAATGAAACTGGTAATCCAGGTGATGGTAAGATTTTTGTTTTACCTATTGAAGACGCCTATCGAGTCAGAACAGGCGAAAGCGGTAAAGCAGCAGTATAGAGAAGAGGTGAAGATAATGAAAAATAATAATGCAGGCATTGAAGATGTTTTAGATGAAGTTCTACAGTCATATCCTGCTAAATCAATGAAAAATAGAAAAGAACATATGCTGATCAAAGATCAGAAAAAAGGCAAACACAAAATAAAGGCTAATACCCGGACCATTCCAGGAATTATTACCAACCGTGGTTGTGCTTATGCAGGCTGTCGTGGTGTTGTTCTGGGCCCCTTAAAAGATGTAGTTCAGCTTGTGCACGGACCAATTGGATGCAGTTATTATGCCTGGGGAATGAGAAGACATCAGGGAGTGGCAGCAGAGGGCGGCAAAAACTTTATTAATTATACTTTTTCCACTGATATGCAGGATTCGGATGTTGTTTTTGGAGGAGAAAGAAAATTAAAAGAAGCAATCAAAGAAGCAGTAGAAATTTTTAATCCTTCAACAATTATGATAACAGCTACCTGTCCTGTTGGTTTGATAGGTGATGATATTAACAGTATTGCCAGACAGGCAGAAGCAGAGTATGGGATTACAGTCATGGCTTTTAACTGTGAAGGTTATAAAGGAGTCAGTCAGTCAGCCGGTCATCATATTGCAAATAATGAAATTATGGCCAATTTAGTCGGGATAGAAGATAAAGAGCTTGATTATAAATATCCAATTAACCTGATGGGTGAATATAATATTGGGGGAGATGCTTTCGAAATAGAAAGGATTTTAGAAAAAATTGGTTATGATATTGTTGCTTCATTTTCCGGTAATGGTACAGCAGATCAGATTAAGTATTCTCACGAAGCTGACTTAAATCTGGTCCAGTGTCACCGTTCAATTAACTATATTGCGGAAATGTTCGAAGAAAAGTATGGGATCCCCTGGTTAAAAGTTAACTTTTTAGGTGTGGATGCCACAATTAAAGCCCTGCGAAATATGGCAGAGTATTTTGATGACCCTGAATTAAAAGAGAGAACAGAAAAGGTAATTGCAGAGGAGCTGGCCCAGATTGAGGGTCCGCTGAACCGCTACAAAGAGCTTTTTGAAGGGAAAACGGCTTTCCTTTTTGTTGGAGGTTCCAGAGCCCACCACTATCAGAATGTATTTAAGCGTATTGGAATTGAAACAGTAGTTGCCGGCTATGAGTTTGGTCATCGAGATGATTATGAGGGCAGAGAAGTTATCCCTGATATTGAAATGACAGCTGATGATCGAAACATTCCGGAACTGGAAGTTACAAAAGATGACAAAAAATACAATATGAGAATTTCAAAAGCTAAAAAAGAGGAGCTGCAGCAGAAAATGCCCCTTGATTATTATGAAGGTATGATCAAGGAGATGGAGGATGGGAGTATTGTGATTGATGACCTAAACCACCACGAACATATCAAATTAACTGAAGCTTTAGAGCCGGATATTTTTTGCTCTGGAATTAAGGATAAGTATACTTCTCATAAAATGGGCATTTTTTCAAAACAGCTGCACAGTTATGATTACAGCGGTCCTTATGCAGGTTTTAAAGGTCATCTGCAGTTTGCAGAAGATATTGCAGCGGGAATTCTTAACCCCAGCTGGAGTTATATTAATCCTCCCTGGAAAGATAATGTTGAACTTGCAGGAACAATTGGAGGTGTTCGTTAATGCAGGATTTAGTACCTAAAGAATATAAAGAGAGAAACTCACTTGTTATCAATCCGGTTAAAACCTGTCAGCCAATTGGGGCAATGTATGCAGCTCTGGGTGTCCATGGAGCACTGCCGCACAGCCACGGATCACAGGGATGCTGTTCTTATCACAGAATGCATTTGACCAAACATTTTAGAGAACCGGTTGTTGCTTCTTCCAGTTCATTTACAGAAGGAGCCTCAGTATTTGGTGGTCGGGCTAACTTAGAAACAGCCCTGAAAAATATTTTTGCTGTCTATGATCCCCAGGTTGTGGCAATCAATACGACCTGTCTCTCAGAAACAATTGGTGATGATATTGGGTCAATTATTAATGGGTTTGATGTTCCGGAGGGAAAAACGATTATTCATGCCAGTACTCCCAGTTATGTGGGTTCTCATATTACAGGATTTTCGAATATGGTCAAGGCAATGATTAAACAGCTTTCGGAAAAAAATGAAGAAGCAAAGACAAATAACAAGCTGAATTTAATTCCTGGATTTGTTGATCCCGGAGATATCCGTGAGATTAAGAGAATACTAGAAGCTATGGATATCGACTATATTTTGTTTCCGGATCAGAGTGATGTGCTTGATACTCCTCTGGATGGCAATTATGAGATGTATCCAGAAGGGGGAGTTACCATTCCAGAATTAAATGATACAGGTAATTCGCAGGCTACTATTGCACTGGGAGAATTTGCTTCTGCAGACTCTGCCTTTGAACTGGAAAAAAAGCATGATGTAAAACCATATATTCTCAAATCACCTGTCGGCATCAAGGCAACAGATGAATTATTAATGCAGCTGATGAAGCTGACTGGCAAAGAGGTGCCAGCCAAAATAGAAAAAGAAAGAGGCCAGCTGGTTGATATCATTGCAGACACTCATCATCAGTTCCATGGTAAAAAGGTAGCTGTTTATGGTGACCCTGATATAGTAATTTCTTTAACTGAATTTGTGTTAAGTCTGGGGATGAGGCCTGTTCATGTATTAACAGGAACACCAGACAATAAGTTTGAAGAAACAGTTACAGAAATGATGTCCGATGCAGACTGGGAATATAATATAACTGCCGGAGGAGATTTATTCCAGCTTCATCAGTGGATTAAAAATGATCCGGTAGATTTATTACTTGGTAATTCCTATGGTAAATTGGTTGCCGGGCAGGAAGATATTCCACTGGTCAGAGTTGGATTTCCTATTCTTGACCGCAGTGTACACTCCTATCTGCCAACTATTGGTTATAAGGGAGCAATTTTACTGGTTGAAAAAATTAGTGGAGCCTTACTTGATCGAAAAGATAGAGATACAGACTTTGAATTGACAGAGTTTGTGCTGTAAATATTTAACCCATCTGTTTTTTTAGGAGTATCATCAGTAGAGAGTAGTGTTAGGTAATGATAACTTGCTTTAAACAGATGGGTTATTTTTCATTCTGGAGGTGAAAAAGATGCAGAATTCAAGAAATAAAGCACTTTCCGAAAGAGAAGACTTTATTATGACTAAAGGAGATAAAAAAGAAAATATTAAGTGTGATCAGCAGAGTCTGGCAGGTGCAGTTAGTCAGAGAGCCTGTGTTTATTCTGGAGCCCGGGTTGTTCTCAATCCAGTTAAAGATGCCTATCATCTGGTCCATGGTCCTATTGGTTGTGCCAGCTATACCTGGGATATCAGAGGTAGTTTGACTTCTGGAGCTGATGTTTTTCGCAGTAGTTTTTCTACTGATTTAAAGGAAAAAGATATTGTTTTTGGTGGTGAGACAAAGCTGGAGTTAGTGATAGAAGAACTAATGGAAGCAGAGCAGTATGAGCCGGAAGTGATTTTTATTTATTCAACCTGTGTGGTGGGGGTTATCGGTGATGATCTAAAAGCTGCAGCCCGGAAGGCAGAAAAAAAGTATGGAATTAGAGTGATTCCGGTAGAATCTTCAGGTTTTGCCGGTACAAAATCTAAGGGATATAAAGCTGCCTGTGAGGCATTATTAACTTTAATGGATGATTTTAAGGCTGAAAATAATGGAGTAGAGAGTAGTAAAAAAGCCGCAGATAATAGAAATGAAATCAAAAAATTAAGTCAGCAGAATGAAGATTATGGAGAGTTAGATACAAAGGAAAAGATCAGGCTGCTTCAGAAAAAACTGAGTCAGATTAATTCTCTCCAGACTGGAAAGGCTATAGAAAATTTTAAAAACAAAAAGCTGAAAGAGCAGGCGGAAGTCAGCAGTTACAGTAAAAAAATAAATCTGCTGGGAGATTACAATCTGGCAGGTGAAGGCTGGATAATTGAAAATTATTTGAATCAAGTTGGAATAGAACTTGTAGCCAGATTTACTGGAGATTCAAGTATTAAAGATATTCGTAAAGCCCCTACTGCTGATTTAAATATAGTTCAGTGTGCTGGGTCAATGAAGTATCTGGCTAAAAGAATGGAAAAAAAGTTTGGAATTCCTTTCCTGGAGATTTCATTTTTAGGATTACAGGACAGCCTGGATTCCCTGCGCCAGATTGCTCAACACTTAGGTGATCAGATAATAATTAATAATGTTGAAAAACTAATTGCCCGCAGGCTGCCTGATACAGAAGCAAAATTGAGAATATATAAAAACTATCTCTCTGGCAAAAAAGCAGCAATCTATGTTGGTGGTGCTTTTAAGGCGATTTCTCTGGTCAAACAGTTCAATGATCTGGGAATTAAAACTGTGATGGTAGGAACTCAAAATGGTAAAAAATCTGATTACGAAAAGTTAAGAGAGCTGACTGACCCTGGAACTATTATTTTAGATGATGCTAATCCCTCCGAACTGGAGGCCTTTATGCGAGAAAAAGGAGCCGATGTTTTAGTTGGTGGAGTAAAAGACAGGGCTCTTGCCTATAAGATGGGGATTGCTTTTTTTGATCACAACCATGAGCGCAAAGATCCGCTGGTAGGATTTGAGGGAGTTGTTAATCTGGCTCAGGAGCTGGATTTAACAATTAACAGTCCAATCTGGAAAACGATCAGGAGTGGTATAGATGAGTAATTTTAAAAGATTAAATGTTAATCCCTGTAAGATGTGTATGCCGATAGGAGCGGCTGTTGCCTTTAAAGGAATAGAAGAGAGTATGCTTTTAATGCACGGGTCTCAGGGTTGCAGTACTTATATGAGAAGGCACATGTCTACCCATTATGAAGAGCCGATAGATATAGCTTCTTCTTCAATTGATGAGCAGGGTACAGTTTATGGAGGAGAAGAAAATTTAAGGCAGGGTTTAAAAAATCTGATTAAATTATATTCACCTAAAGTTATAGGTGTTGTAACTACCTGTCTGGCAGAAACAATTGGAGAAGATATAAATAGAATTGTAGCTGACTTTAAAAAAGCAAATAATGTTAAAGACATCTCTATTATTACAGTTCCAACTCCTGGTTATGGAGGATCTCAATTTGAAGGTTATTATCTAACATTAAGAAAAATTGTAGAGCAGCTTGGCGAAAAATCGAGAAATAAAAGCTCCCGGATAAATCTGGTTGCTGCAAACTTAAGTCCGGCAGAAATCCGAGAAATTAAAAGAATTCTGGATTTGTTTGAACTTGAGTATACAATTTTGCCTGATATCTCAAGAACTCTGGCCGCTCCTTTTACAGAAAACTACAGCAAAATACCTGCCGGAGGAACTGCAGTTTCTGAAATTAAAAAGATGGGAGATGCAGCCTGTACAATTGAATTTGGGACACTTGTTGACAGCAGTCTTTCCACTGCAGTTTATCTTGAAGACAAATTTGGAATTTCTGCTTATAGACTGCCAATTCCAATTGGGCTTAAGAATACAGATAAATTTGTTAAAACTCTGGCAGAAATATCTGGTAAAGAAGTTCCTCAGAGCTTAAAAGAAGCAAGAGGCAGATTAATAGATACAATGATTGATTCACATAAATATAATGGAGCGGGCAGAGCAGCTGTCTTTGGTGATCCAGAGATGATTTATGCGGTCAGCTCTATCTGTCAGGAAAATGGAATTTCTCCTGTAATTATGGCTACCGGTACAGATCTGGATATTTTCCAGAGAAAGTTGAAAGAGCTTACTGCAGACAGTAGAGATCAGAACTTAATTTTTAGTGATACTGATTTTGAAGAGATTAGAAACTATGTTAATGAGTATGATATTAATATTCTGCTTGGTAATTCGGATGGAGCATTTATAGAAGAAAAAGACGGAATCCCATTAATCCGAATTGGTTTTCCAATTCATGATCGTGTGGGAGCTTCCAGACAGCAGAATATTGGCTATCAGGGTTCCAATAATTTACTTGATCAGATTACAAACCAGCTGTTGGCTCTGAAACATGACAATTATCGTGAAGATCTGTATCAAAAGTTTTATCATTCAAATAAAAGAACAAAATCGGAAAAAGAGATTGAAGAGTTGAAAGTAGGTGAGGAATAATGGATTTAAAAACAAAAACTCATCCCTGTTACAGTAAGTTTGCACATAATTATGCCAGAATGCATATTCCGGTTGCTGCAAAATGTAATATCAGCTGTAATTACTGTAATCGCAAATATGACTGTTTACATGAGACCAGGCCCGGAGTAACAAGCAAACTGCTGTCCCCGACTGAAGCATTAGCCAGGTTTAAAATTGTTAAAAGTAAAGTTGATAATCTGAGTGTGGTTGGTGTTGCTGGTCCTGGTGATGCTCTGGCTAGTTTTGAAGCCACCAGAGAATCTTTAGAGTTAATTAAAGCAGAAGATCCTGATCTGACCTTCTGTCTTTCCACAAATGGTTTAAGTTTGCCAGATTATCAGGAAGAAATTGTGCGCCTGGGTGTTAGCCATGTAACTATCACGATTAATGCAGTTGAGCCGGAGATTGGAGCAAAAATATATGAGCGGGTAAACTATAAAGGGGAAACTCTAACAGGGGTTGAGGGAGCAGAACTTCTGCTTAAAAATCAGCTTTCTGGATTGAAATATCTGGCCCAGAACGGAGTTCTCTGTAAAGTAAATATTGTTTTAATTAAAGGAATAAATAATTACCATATTGAAGAGGTAGTAAAAACTGTAAAAGAAGCGGGAGCTTTTATGACCAATATTATGCCCCTGATTCCAGTTGAAGATACACCTTTTGCAGATAATCCTTTAACCAGTAAAGTGGAACTGGATTATTTGAGAAATAAATGTGAAGAAAATTTAAAGCAGATGTATCACTGTCAGCAGTGTCGTTCTGATGCAGTGGGCTGTTTAAATAAAGATAGGTCACTGGAATTTAAAGAAGAGAATAGTCTGAAGCTCGAAAAGAAAAGCGAGTCCCTGGTTCTTGAAGGAAATTATTATCTGGAGCAGGAAGAAAGACTTTTTGCTGTGGCCTCACAGGAGGGAGAAATAGTTAACCTGCACTTTGGTCATGCAAAAGATTTTTATATTTATCAGGTCAAAGAGAGCTCTATTAAATTTATAGAAAAGAGAAATGTCGAGCAGTATTGTACTGACAAAGAATGCAGTGACAGTGAAGATAGAATTGGCAGGATTATTAATACGATTTCTGATTGTGAAGCTGTTTTATCTGTTAGAATTGGGACTGTGCCCAGAAGAAAGCTGCTGCAGCACAATATTATAGCTGTGATGGTCTATGATAAGATTGAGTCAGCAATTAGATTTGCTCTGGGAGAAATGTATTCCGAAAATACTGGTTGAAAAATAGAAATTGGAAACTTAGAACAAATAAATTAGATTAAATAAAAAAGGAGCAATGATAATGAATAAACCCAAAAAACATATATTTGTCTGCAGCAGTTCCCGGATTAATGGTCAGCAGCGGGGATTTTGTGAGAGAAGGGATTCTGTTAGATTAATTCAGAATTTAATGAGAGAGGTTCAGGAACAGGATATAAGTTCTGAGGTGATTATTACAAATACTGGCTGTCTGGGAATCTGTACCCAGGGTCCAATAGTAATTGTTTATCCTGATGCTGTCTGGTATGGAAGTGTTACTCCTGATGATGCAGCAGAAATTATCGAGTCCCATATTTTAAATGACAAAGTAGTAGACAGATTAGAAATATAGTTTAATTAGTGAGATGATATTATGCTGAAAATAAAAAAGAAAAGCTTATATTTAATTAGCTGCATTTTACTGCTTCTAATTATTTTTAATCTTTCAGCCTGATATAACTCCAGAAACAGCAGAACAGCTGAAAGTTATAGAAATAGAAGCAGAGTATAATGTTACAGCCTCCTATCCAGCAGCAGTTTTAAATTCTTCTCAAAATAAAGGGGAAGCTCTGAAATTTATTGATTACCTGTATTCTGAAGCAGGGGGTAAAATTCTGGCCAAATATGGATTTATAAAAGTAGGTAGTGATTAAAATGGGAAAAAATATTGGTCCTAAACAAAATACAGAGGCTATTTCTCCAGATATTAGTCTGGAGAATAGTTTTTTAGACTACTTTCGTAAGAAATCTGATCTGGATTTAACCCAGATAATTTTGTTCTCTTTAGCGGGTATAAATGTAATCTTTGTAATATTAATTATATCATCTTTATTTTTAAGCACCTCTATTGAGGGTCTGGTTACTACAGTTAATAACATAAATACGCTGCTCGCAATTAAAGTATCAGTTCTTTCTATCTTAATCTCAATTATGATTACGGTTTTAGTGGGAGTTCCCTTTAGTTATGTAGTCAGTCAAAAGAATAGTCGAATAAACAAAATAGTTAATATGTTTATTAAGCTGCCGCTTGTTATGCCGCCGACTGTAGCTGGACTGGCACTTCTACTCACTTTTGGCAGTCGGGGAATCTTAAGTGATATTATTAATACAATGAATCTGAGTTTACCCTTTACTTTTACTTCTCTGATCATTGTCCAGGTTTTTGTGATGCTGCCTCTGTTTACTCAGTCAGTAAAAAATGGTTTTGAAGCAATTGACGAAGAGGTTAAAGAAGCAGCAATGGTTTTTGGAGCCGAAGAAAAAGATATTTTATTTAAGATTTATCTTCCCTTAAGTATTAAACCTTTACTGACAGAAGTAATTATGGCCTGTCTCCGGGCAGCAGGAGAGTTTGGAGCCACCATGATGTTTGCCGGTAATTTATCAGGCAGAACGCAGACTCTATCTACTGCTATTTTTATTATGGCCCAGAAAGATCTGAGTCAGTCAATTGCTCTGGCTGTTGTTTTAATTATTACCTTTTCTTTACCGCTGATAATTTTAGAGTTAAAGTTGAAATGATATGCCGCCAAAATTCCCCTGCCTGAAAATAATAGGGAAAGGATTTAGATTTAAATGGAAAAAATAAAATTTGTAGATACCACACTCCGGGATGGTGAACAGACTCCTGGAGTTGTTTTTTCTGAGTCAGAAAAAATAATGCTGGCTCAAAAAATGGACCTTTTAAAAGTAGATATAATTGAAGTTGGAATACCTGCTATTGGGAAAAAAGAAAGAGCAGTGATTAAAAAAATTATTAATTTAAATCTGGAAGCGAAAATATTACTCTGGAATAGAATGAAGATAGAAGATATTGATTTATCTTTAAGCTGTGGAGCTAAAAATATCCATCTTTCGGCTCCGGTTTCCAATCTCCAGCTGGAAGTTAAATTGGAAAAAGAAAAATCTCAACTTTTAGCTGAAATGACTGAAGCTATAAAATATGCAAAAACTGCTGGCTGTCTGGTATCTATTGGTGCCGAAGATGCATCTAGAGCAGAAAAAAGTTTTCTATTTGAATATCTTAAAACAGCAGAAAATGCTGGCGCTAAAAGATTTCGCTATGCAGATACAGTTGGTATTCTGGAGCCTTTTTCTACCTTTAATATGCTGAAAGAGATTCGAAGCAAAACAGAAATGGAAATAGAATTTCATGCCCATAATGATTTTGGCCTGGCAGTGGCAAATTCTCTGG
>JAXKWB010000026.1:0-9554 GCA_036172385.1 Halanaerobiales bacterium
CTGTAGGACTTCCACCACGCTGCAGATGGCCTAAAATGGTTACTCTGGTTTCCATACCTGTTCTTTCTCTGATTAAATCTCCCATTGCCATACCGGGACTCCCATTGTATTCAGTTAAATCTGCAAATGGAGCTTTAACCCCCTCTGCAATCAAAATCAGACTATGTAACTTACCTCTATCAAATCCTTGTGTAATTTTATCACAAACCTGCTGTGGTGTAAAATCTATTTCGGGAACTAAAATATATTCAGCCCCACCAGCAAGACCGGTCATTAATGCCAAATAACCTGAATCACGGCCCATACATTCAATGACAAAGGTTCTCTCATGCGAGGTGGCAGTATCTCTAATCTTGTTGATTGCATCTAAGATTGTGTTCATGGCTGTATCAACACCAATTGTATAATCAGTACAGGATAAATCATTATCGATAGTACCTGGAATACCAATCGCTTTGATATCACTTTCGGCATTAATTTTTTGTACACCTTTTAAAGACCCATCACCACCGATTACAACCAGCGCATCTATACCTTCTTCTTTCATATTTGCATAGGCTTTTTTTCTACCCTCTTCTGTTTTGAATTCTTCACAGCGGGCTGAGAGTAAAATTGTTCCACCCCGCTGCACAATATCTGCAACAGAACCTCTATTCATCGGCAGAAAATCTTTTTCAATTAAACCTTTATATCCATGTTTTACTCCAACTACTTCCAGACCTTTGTAGATAGCTGTTCTAACTACAGATCTGATAGCAGGATTCATTCCTGGAGCGTCTCCTCCACTTGTCAGTACTGCTATTTTTTTCATTTCTATACCTCCAATTAAATATTTGTATGTAAACAGGAATAGGCTTCTTCAGCTTCACTTGCCGGAACCTTAATTTGATAACTGTCGGCTCCAGCCTCATCGATCTGAACCATAAAGCCTTCTTTTTCCATAATTTTTAAAATATTATCAGCTTCCTCTTTCGAAGAAGCTATATATACAACCTGCCACATTTATAAGCTCCTTTCAGTTTCCCGAAAATTATATATCTCGGAAAACAAAGCTATTATTTACCTTCAGAATTAACTTTACCGTGTTTACTCATTATCTCTGCTTTACCTCTAATTTTCATTGCAGAAACATTTTCGGTAAACTGAGCAGCCAGGATTTCTCCCTTATCCAATTTTTCTGTATGATTAAATTTAGTATCTTTACCTCTGGTTAAACCAATAATTGTAACTCCATCTTCCAGAGCCTTAATTAAAATATAATCAGCATTAACATCCATAGTTTTTCCTCCTTTATCCACTTAATAATATAATAAGCGAAAAAGCATTGTCAAGAATTTTTGCTATTTTTAACACAAAGTTTTCCAGATCCACCGCTTTTTTTCGACCAATAGTCAAAGATGTGAAAAAGATTTAAGCTTAGATAAATTTATACTCTGATTTTTTTAGAGCTCTCTCTAATTCATTCTGCGTCTGCTGGCTCAGATTAATATTGTACTTATCAGCAGTTATTATCAGCCTATTATTTCTTTTCAACAGAACCGAAACATTACCTTCTTTTTTTAAAAGATATCTTTTTAACTTCACAACTCTATTTTTGGGCAGCTCAGAAATATCAATTATTAGTAATTTATCTTTTAAAGAAATTACTTTTTTTGCAATCAGCTGGTCATCACTTTTTTCTCCGTAAATTAAAAGGCCTCGATTTTCTTCTAAATCAAAATTTATTTTTTTAAACAAATCAGAAAAGACTATTACTTCAATTTTTTCTTCCCGGTCACTGACTGTTAAAAAAGCCATTTTATTATTGCGTTTGGTAATATGTTCTTTGTAATTTATTAGATAAGCTGCGGTCAGTACCTTCTGCCCTTCCGGGACTTGAAGAACTTTATTAATTGAATAAGTGTTTAAGAACTGTAGTTTATCCTGATATTGATCAAGAGGGTGGGCTGAAAGATAAATCCCGAGAAATTCTTTTTCCTGTTCCAGTATAGTTTCGGTTTTTAATTCATCTACTTCAGTATAATTTAAGTCTTCCTCTAAAAATTCATTCTGATCTTCAAACAATTCTGCAAAAGACTGCTGTCCCTGGGCTCGATGTTTGGATAAGTTATTATATTTATTATATAAATCCTCAAAATTAAGAAGCAGTGAAGCCCTGCTGACAGCAATCTGATCAAAGGCACCTGCTTTTATAAAAGCTTCCAGGCTCTGCACATTAATCGCTGAAATATCAATTCTTTTCAAAAAATCAATTAAGGAAGTAAAATCTTTTTCTTTTCTTGCCTCAACTAAGGCCTTAATTGAGCCAGAACCCACATTTTTAATTGCCTTAAGTCCATAGCGGATCTGTTCATCATTTTCAGCTGTAAAGTCATGACAGCTTCGATTGATATCAGGTGGCAAAATTTCCAGATCAATTTCGCGTGTGGCTTTGATATAATCTGCAATTTTATCCTGATTGCCCATCACTGAAGAAAACAGGGCAGCCATAAATTCAGCTGGATAATGATATTTTAGATAGGCAGTCTGATAGGCTAAAAAAGCATAAGCAGTTGAGTGTGACTTATTAAAACCATAACCGGCAAAATACTCCATCTGGTCAAAAATTTCCTGAGCAGTTTCTTCCTCAATGTCCCGCTCTACTGCCCCTTTAACAAATTTTTCTCTTTCTGCTGCAACCAGTTTCAGTTTCTTTTTACCCATTCCCCGGCGCAGCAGATCCGCTTCGCCCATACTGTACCCGGCCAGAGTACTTGCAATCTCCATTACCTGTTCCTGATATAAAATCATACCAAAAGTTTCTTCTAGAATGGGCTTTAATTTGGGATGTAAATATTCTGCTTCTTTTTTGCCGTGCCTGATAGCAATAAAATCATCTACAATATTGCTGCCCAGTGGTCCCGGCCGTCCCAGAGCCAGCATTGCTATCAGATCATTAAACCGCTCCGGCTTCATTTTTTTATTTAAAGACTGAAATAAATAGGACTCCATCTGAAAAACACCGGCTGTTTTTCCGGTAGAAAGAAACTGGTATACATCTGGATCGTCAAGTGGAAGATTATCAATATCTATATTTTCACCATGACGCTCATCGATCAATTTAAGGGTATTTTTAATTACTGTTAAATTTCTCAAACCTAAAAAGTCCATCTTTAAAAGTCCCAGTGCTTCCAGATCTCCCATCGGCAGCTGGGTAATTACACTCTCATCCTGCTTCTGCAGCGGGACTAGCTGGGCCAGCGGTTCAGCTCCAATAATAACTCCAGCAGCATGAGTCGAAATATGACGCGGCAGCCCTTCGACTCCTCTGGCATAATCAAGCAGTTCTTTAACTTCTCCATCGGTCTGGTAAAGCTCCCGCAGTTTATTTTGATCTTTCATTGACTGCTCTATACCTTTGCGGGAGGAAATCAACTTTGCCACTCGATCAACTTTTCCATAAGGAATAGACAGTGCTCTACCGACATCTCTGACTGCTGCTCGGGCTGCCATAGTTCCAAAAGTTCCAATTTGTGCCACCCGTTCAGTTCCATATCTCTGCTTAACATATTCAATAATTTGATCTCGATTTTCATCAAAATCAATGTCAATATCAGGCATTGTTACCCGTTCTGGATTTAAAAAACGCTCAAAAATTAAACCGTATTTTAAAGGATTAACTCTGGTAATATTTAAAAGATAAGCAACTAAACTCCCGGCAGCTGAACCCCGGCCAGGACCGACCATAATTTCATTATCTTCCGCATATTTTACGAAATCATAAACAATTAAAAAATAAGCTGCATATCCCATCTCAAAAATAATCTTAAGTTCATATTTTAGCCGCTCTACAGCCTCCTGATTTGAAGCCATAGCCTTTGTCTTTAAACCCTCAAAGCATAACTTTTTAAGCAGTTCCTCCGGGGATTTTTCTTCCCCCAGATCCGGATATTCTGGCAGATAAAAATGATTAAAATCCAGATCCAACTCAACTCGATCCGCAATCCGGACAGTATTTTGGTAGGCAGAATCAAGCTCAGGAAAAAGTTTTCTCATTTCAGCCGGTGATTTATAATAAAATTCTTCTCCACTAAAGGTCATTCTATTTTCATCATCAACAGTTGTTCCGGTCTGCAGAGCCAGTAAAATATCCTGCAGTTCTGCATCTTCTTTATTCAGGTAGTGGCTGTCATTGGTAACAACAGCTGGAATATTATTTTCTCGACTCAATCTGAGTAAACCCTGAGCTGCTTCTTTCTCCTGCTGCAGATTATGATCCTGCAGTTCTAAAAAGAAATTTTCTTTACCAAAAATAGCCTGATAATCAGAAGCCGCCTTTTGGGCCAGGTCATAATTGCCGTTAAGTAAAAGCTGGGGGATTTCGCCCTGCAGACAGGCGGATAAACAAATTAGGCCCTGACTGTATTCGGCCAGCAGTTCTTTATCAACCCGCGGTTTATAATAAAACCCCTCCAGCCAGGCTTTAGAAACCAGCTGAATCAAATTGTGATATCCCTGCTTGTTCTGGGCCAGCAGAACTAAATGATAACGCTTCCGACTCTTTTCCAGGCGGCTGCCCGGTGACAGATAAAGCTCAGCTCCGATAATCGGTTTAACCCCTTCTTTTTTTGCTTTTCTATAAAAATCAATCATGCCATAGAGCACCCCGTGATCGGTGATAGCAGCAGCCGGCATCTCATATTCTTTTGTTTTTTTAATTAAGGAATCCACTCTAATTGCCCCATCCAGAAGACTAAAGGCTGTATGATTGTGGAGATGGACAAAATCGGACATTTAAATCATTCCTTTTAAATTTATGCTTGTAAAATCTTGAGTTTTTTTGTATAATATAATCAAATGTTAATTTAGGAGGTGCAAGTATGAAAGAAGAAGTACAAAAATATATTGATAAAATCAGACCAAGTCTTCAGGCTGATGGTGGAGATGTCGAATTAGTCGAAGTAACTGAAGATGGAGTCGTTAAAGTGAAACTTTTAGGAGCCTGTAGTGGTTGTCCAATGTCAACCTTAACCATAAAAAATGGTATTGAAAGAACTTTAAAACAAAATGTTGACGGAGTTCAGGAAGTACAATCTGTTTAATTTCGTTAAACAAATTAATTTTTTTAACATTTAAATAAAAAAGATTTTAAAAGCATCCTCAGGTGGGGATGCTTTTTTAAATTTATTTTTTGCTGTCTTCCGCTTCTGCTGCTTCACTATATTCCTCTGAACCAGCTGCTCCAGAATCCTCAGTTTCAGGCTGTAATTCTTCTTCTGGAATTCCAACTTTAATATCCGAAAATATAATTTTCTGGATATCCTGGATTGTCTGACTCAAAGCATATTCTGCCTCTAAATATTTTTTTACATTATTATTAATTTCAATAAAATTCTGCAGATTCTGCAGTCTTTCTTTATCTTCCTCACTCAATTCTTCACCTGACATTCTCTTGCTCTGCATCTCCATCATTAAATTTTGATAATCCAGCAGCATTTTTTTGGAGCCCTCTTTTTCCAACACCTTTTTTCGTAACTCCTGATATTTTTGATACTCATCAGAATTTTTTAACTTTCGCTGCAGTCTTCTTGCGGTATCATGTACTGACATTAAGATTCCTCCTTCAAAATTTTAATTTCTGCTTTTATTTCTTCTTCAATTTCTATTATACCAAATGTATAGTTTTTTTCCAGTCGTTTATCAGTTGGTGAGCCCGGATTAAAAAATAATTTATCACTTAAACGTTCATTAAAGGGTCGATGTGTATGACCAAAAACAATAATATCACTGTCAACAAATGTGTAATTTAATCCCTGAAGAATATTTTTACCCCTAAATTGATGACCGTGAATAACAGAAATTTTCTGTCCGGCAGCTTCAAAAGTTAATTTTTCTTTTAATTTTTTCTGTAAAGGATAACTATCACGGTTGCCGGCAACAGTTTTAACTTCCGCAATCGATTTTAATTTATTTAAATAACGTTCTTCACAGTGATCACCAGCATGAATAATTAAATCAACATTTCTTAATTCTGCAATCAGTTCTTCAGGAAAGTTCTGACCAGCATTTGGTAAATGTGTATCTGAAATAACTCCTATTCTCATTTTTGTTAAACCTCCATTAATTTGAAAAAAGCAGCTTCGCCGGCAGTGGATATTTTATTTCTACTGCATCGTAGGGACAGAGTTCCTGACAGCAGAAACAGCGAATACATGCGTCTAACTCCACTTCCGGAAAATCATTAACCATTGTAATTGCATCAGGTGGACAGTTTTCAGCACAGGTTCGACAGCCCACACAATTTTTTTCTTTAAAAACTGGTTTGGGACGCAAAAATTTTTCTAAAATATCTGATAAAAAATCAGGCAATTTTGCATCAAGTAGATTATTTTCCTTTTCTATTTTTGGGATTTTAACATTAGTTAAGGGCTTAATCTCATCTCCCCGGAGCTCTAACTTTTCTTTTTTTAGAATCTGATCAGCCAGTGCCACCTTAATTGAAGGTACTTTTTCCTCCGGTTTAATTCCCATTAGTCTGACAGCTGCCAGGTCAAGATAATAGGGAGAAGTAGAAGCCAGTAAATAATTAAACTTCCGCGGCTGCCCATTAGAAGGGCCTTCTCCTTCCATGCCCACAACTGCATCCATAATTGTTAATTCTGGAGCAACCAGGCCAGCCAGATCATTTAACATCCGCGAGAAATCATCAACTGACTGCATCCGCAGATGGTATTCTGCTTTCAAAACTCCCGGAATACAGCCAAAAAGATTTTTGACTGCACCTGTATACATTGTTAAACCATGAGTTTTTAACTTTGGTAAGTTGATTACTAAATCAGCAGCTTCTAAATAAGAGACCAGCTGAAAAGATTTATTTATTTTCCCTGCTCGATATTCATGTTTTTGAGAATCAGTATTATAATTTAATTTTAGATCTTCTGCAGCAGCCATCTCATAAAGACCTGATTTTTGATAGGCTCTTTTAAGTAAATTTTTATTAAACGGTCCACCCGGACTGTCAGCAATAATTACATCTGCCCCCAGAGCTTTGACCTTCCTGGCCAGAGCTCTTATAAATTCAGGATTAGTAGTTACAGCTGCCTCTGGTGCTTTTCCCATTAAAAGATTTGTCTTAAAAACTACTCGATCACCGGCCCTGATAAACTTTTCCAGTCCCCCCAGCTCCTCCAGCAAAAAATCCAACTTTTCAGAAAGTTCTTCTGCCTGATAACTATAACACTTTTTAGCAGCTACAATAGTCATTTTTTACCTTCTTTCGTTTTCAAAAGCAAAATTATAGATGGAAAAATTAAAACCGGCACTAGGCCGGCGGCTTATTTGCGTAATTTTATGGCTCAAATATAAACTGGCCTCTCACCAGCAAAAAAAATACTTTAAGAAACTTTTTCACTCTTTTTTTCTTTAGCATTGGTTGAGCTTTTGGATGAACTTGTAGTTGAGCTTTTTTTCTCCTGATTCACATAAAAATTAGATCCTTTAAAAATAATCCCGGGTGAGCCAATAATTCGCTTAACCTCACCACTGCATTCCGGACATTCCTCTAAAGCATCCTCACTAATATTTTGAAATTCTTCAAATCTACCACATTTTTCGCATTCATATAAATATGTCGGCATATTTATTCCTCCTTCATATCCTGTTTTCTAATTTGATTTTTATTCATTAACAATATTTAAATAACCCCAGTAATTATAAAGCTGGATAAAGACAAATAAAGCAGCAATTAACCACTTTGAATGATAAATAAAATACCCAAGCCCTGCTGCCGAAGAAATGATTATAGCAGTTAAGACAAATTTTCGCTTAATCTTAATTTTTAAAATCTGCCAGGGGATTAATCCCAGGCCAATAAAAACACCTGAATCAACATTATAAATCAAACCGGCAATTCCAACTATTACAAATATAATTAATAGAAATAAATTCATAATTCAACCCCCAATTATGGAGTAACTTGATTCTTAAAATAATGACCAACTTTATAATAATATATCATAAGAATACCAGTCTTGGCAAGCTTTTTATCAAAAATATTGTTTCACTTTAATTTGATATATTCCGTTAAAACACACACAATTTTTAAGTTTTATGCAAAAAAGCGACAGATTCTAGATGGTAAGTCTGAGGGAAAAGATCTACAGGCTGGATTTCAACTAACTGATAGGCTTCCTTTAAATTCCCAAGATCTCTTGCCAGAGTAGCTGGATTACAGGAAATATAGATTATTTTTTCAGGCCTATTTTCCAGCAGTAAATTAATTGTTTTTTCATCCAGTCCTTTTCGGGGAGGATCAAAAATAATTGTATCAATTTGATCATTTTTTAGTAATTCCGGCAGTTTATCTTCCACCAGTCCCTGCTCAAATTCTACATTATTGATTTTATTTAATTCAGCATTAGCTCTGGCATCTTCCACAGCAGATTTTAAAGATTCAACTGCATAAATTTTTTCTGCCTGTTCTGCCAGATAAAGGGCAATACTCCCTGTACCGGAGAAAGCATCAACCACTCTTGCATTCCTTTCATCACCCAGATATTTTGCTGCTGTATCATACAACTTTTTGGCCTGCATGGTATTAACCTGAAAAAATGATCTGGCAGAAATTGAATAAGCTGTCTTACCAATATATTCAGTAATTTTATTTTCACCAGCCAGCAGAATATCCTCTTTACCAAAAATAACATTTGTATTTTTAGTATTTATATTTTGAACTACCCCTTTTAACTCCGGAATTTTACGCATCAGAGTTCTGGCGATTAAATTTTTATCAATAAAATCATCACCATTGGTAACCATGACCAGTAAAGCCTGGTTGGTACAGGCTCCAACTCTAATCACCAGATGCCGCAGCAGTCCATTTAATGTATTCTCATTATATACACTGAGCTGAAATTCATTTAATTCTTCCAGGGTGATTCTTAAAATTCTGTTGATTAAGGGATGCTGAATCAGACAGTCATGATTGGGAACAATCTCATGACTTCCCCTTTTATAAAAACCAGCAGTTATCTGATCATTCTCATCTACATCCAGTGGAAACTGAGCCTTATTGCGGTAGCGAAAATCATCATCTGCAGCCAGCACATCCCTTAATTTAAAGTCTTCAATTTTTGCGATCCGATTAATTAGCTGTTTAAGATTGTTCTGTTTAAATTCTAATTCTTTTTGGTAATTAATATGCTGAAGCTGACAGCCTCCACACTCATTATAAACCGGACAGGGAGCTTTGATTCTTCCTTCACCGGCTTCAATAACTTCTACTAACTCAGCAAAAGCATAATCTTTCTTAATCTTAGTGATTTTTGCTTTTACAAGATCTCCAGGTAAAGTTAGAGCAATAAAAACAGCCTTTCCATTTTCCGCTCTGGCCACTCCATCTCCACCATGGGCTAAATCTTCTATTTTAAAAGTTTCAATTTCATTTTTTTTCAAAATTTGCACTCCTCTATAAAAATTATTGCTGTTATGTCCTTATAAAAGTTTATCACATAAAACTCCAGCTTAGCAAACTTTACAGGTTGATACTTCTATGGTAGAATAATTTGATAGAATAT